>NZ_JBHUOR010000125.1:0-34594 GCF_042686175.1 Kurthia populi
ATCCGTTTGTTTTTTGCCCATCAAAAAACACCTCCAAAGATTGTATACCCTTGAACGTGTCTTTTTCTTTTTATGTTGTCTCAGATTTTTAGGTCAGTTCGTTTTAGATGGTAGCTTCTTTTAATTTATTAGTTAGTTTATTAGTTCACGAACCATCACCTTTTCACCGTGGACATCAAGCTCTCCATTAAAGTGAAAGCCCATTTTTTCATAGAGTTGAATGGCAAATAAATTATCATCGTAAACACTTAAAAAAATGCTATGACAATGATATTTTTCCGTTAAAAAATCTAACACTTGTTTCATAAAATATTTGCCATAGCCTCTTCCTTGAAAATGCTCATCAATTAAATATCGATCAAACCAAATGCGTTCCTCGCCATTTTCTACAAAACGGCCATACATTGCAAAGCCAACCATTGTATTATTGTTATACAATCCAACAGGTACATAGCGCGTATCTTCACGCGCTTCAGTTAGACACTCTTCCACCGTCTCTACATAACTTTGCTGATTTGGCGCTACTTTTAATTGTAGTGCCTGTTGTTTATTATCTACTGTGATTTCACAGATTTCCGAAAACATAATTTCAAGACCCTTCTTTTTCTTTTACATCCTTACTGTAAACTATCCAGTTACTGTATAGTCAAGCACTACAGCTTCAAACATATTATATAGAAGGAAATTTATTTATTAATTAGTTAATAGTTTAATAAATTAACTAATTAATTTTAAAACACTCATATGCTGAAAAAACAGCATATGAGTGTTTTACTAATGTATTATTTTGTGAAATCAATTACCATACGGCCTGTGATTTTACCTTCTTCCATTTCTTCTAAAATATCATTAATATCCTCGATTGGACGAAGGGCAACTTTCGGTACTACTTTACCCTCAGCTGCAAATTGGAATGCCTCTTGTAAATCTTGACGCGTTCCTACTAATGAACCCACTACTTGAATGCCGTCTAGTACAAGGCGTGGAATATTTAAATCCATTTTATCGACAGGTAAACCAACTGCTACAACTCGTGCACCTGCTTTTACAACATCAATTGCTTGGTTAAATGGCGTTTTTGCAACTGCTGTAATAACCGTTGCATCTAACCCTTTACCGCCTGTTAATTCTTTTGCTTTTTCAACAGGGTCCTCATTTAATGAATTTACGGTTGCATCCGCACCTAGCTCTTTCGCAAAGGCTAATTTTTCATCGCTAATATCAAATGCAACGACTTTAGCGCCAAATACATTTTTAGCATACTGTACAGCTAAATTTCCTAAGCCGCCAATACCAAATACACCAATCCATTGACCTGGTCGAATTTGTGATTCTTTTACTGCTTTATATGTCGTAACTCCCGCACATGTCACTGAAGACGCTGCTGCAGGATCTAAATTATCTGGTACTTTTACTGCGTAGTCGGCTTTAACAATAACTTCCTCAGCCATTGCGCCATCGACTGTATAACCCGCATTTTTTACATCACGGCACAATGTTTCACGGCCTGTTGTACAATATTCACAATGTCCACAACTCTCGTACATCCATGCGATTGATACACGGTCACCGACTTTTAATGATTCGACACCTTCGCCGATTTCAATAACTTTTCCGACACCTTCATGTCCAAGCACCACGCCTGTCACATCACCAAAATCTGCGTTTTTCACATGTAAGTCTGTATGACAAACGCCACAATATTCGGTTTTTACCAGTGCCTCTCCATATTCTAGTGCTCTTAATTGCTTGTCCTCAACTTTAACGGACTTATCACTCGTTACTACTGCTGCTTTCATCTAAAAATTTCTCCTTTCTCATTTGGGGAATATTTTTCGGTGAAAAATAAATGATTATAATTAATCATTTATGGTTTCACTATACTTTTTTTACATAATTTAGTCAATTTATTTTTTCCGAATTTTCTTTTAATTAAAATAATAAACATTATCTTTGTTGTGAATTTCTATCAAAAATCAATCGTATTTCAATACGATAAAATAGTAAAGTAAGTTTTATTACCTAATTTTTTTGTTGAATACGTCAAATTACATTAAATAAGTTTATAAAAAAAGAAAGACCTATTAAATAATATACGTCTTTCTTTTAATTGATTAATATGAAGTTATTTTTTACATTTCCTAATTTTTTTTACTGCATTTTTAAATTACTCATAATTGTTTCTTTTTTAACGCTGCGCTAAACTTTAGTTACTTGACGCTCATTCAATTTATTGAAAACCGAAGCCAGTATTTGCTGAAACAACATACCAAAAACAACTGGCATCGCAACTTTGGCCGGAAAATAGGTTGTCGCAATAATGACACCTACCGCAATATTTCGCATACCTGCAGTAAATAAAAATGTCGTTGCAATCGTCCGATCCTTCCAAACGATGTAACCAATAATAAATGCAATCAAATAGCCAGAAACCGCAAGTGCAAAAACAATACCAATCACAAGCGCCAATTCACTATTGATATTTTTTAAATAGGGCGCAATCGCACTGCTATTAATCATAATAACACCAAATAAGCATAGCTTTGATAGAGGAGCTAACACCGCACCATATTTTCGTTGAATTTGTCCTTTTGACACCTCATTTATGACGATTCCTAATAGAGAGGGTAGTACAATCATCCAAATTAAATCCATAATCAAACTCATTGTATCGATTTGAATCGTTTCTCCAACAAAAAGATGAAGAAGGGCAGGCATAATAATCGGAGCTAATAATGTGTCAATTAAAATAATAGCTAAACATAGTGGAATATTTCCTCGACCAATTGTTACCCAAATGACACTCGTTACACCGGTTGGGACTGCAACCGATAAAATAAAACCGATCATCAGTAAATGATCATCAAAAACCCATTGGGATAATCCATATGCCCAAAGTGGCATTAAAATATGTAAAAAAGCAATTGTGAATAAAATCGTTTTAGGATACTTTGTAAAAACTTTCACATCACGAAAATTCATTTTCAACCCACTAACAAGTGTCATAAAAGCAAATAACCATGCTACTAAAAACAGTAAATGTTGTCCGATATCCTCTAAAATTACACCTACTACTAAACTAAGTGGTGTTAGAATGGGCATCCATCTCTGTATAAAGTGATTTAATTTATTTAACATCTGTACCCCTTCTTTCATTCCATAACAAAAAATCGCGACTAAGCGCGATTCATTTTAATTATTCACGTGTAACAAAATAGCTATGTACCCATCCATACTCATTAATACTTGGAACATGTACATAATACCAGCCATCTGATTCATCATAGACTTGTAGTTCCGTACCATTTTCTAGCTCTGCAATTTTCGGATACGTCTTTTCTGCACCTTCACGTAATACTAATGTGTCGTTATATACTTCGACAAAAGCTGCGTACGCTTCTTTGTATGTTGGTGCAGTAATCGATGTAAATGTGCTATTTACCCAACCCTCTACACCTTTGCCAATCACAAATACTTTATACCAGTTGCCTTGTTTGCTAATGACCTTAAGCGCCGTACCATTTGGCAATTCCTTTGGTAGGGCTAATGGCGATTCTGCACTTGGGGCCTGTCTTAAATTCAATCCATCTTTTAAACGACCTGTACTCACGTAAATATTGTCTTCTTCTGACGAATTTTCCAGTGAGTTATTAAGCATTTTATAAATTTTATTTCCGAGCTTTGAATTTAAAGCTTTGGCACTTTCTGCAATCTTATCATTCAACAAATCTAACTCATCTTCAGATTTCTCTGCGACATCTTCATTATTTTGCTCGTCCGCTATTTCTAAACGCAGCGATTGAATCAATGCTTGAGAATAGTTTTCTAGTAACGCATACTCTGTGCTATTTTCTTCAAATGCTTCCTTTAAAAAATAAGTTTTAAAGAGCTGTGAAGCCTTCGCCGCAGTATCACCTTCTAAATACGATGTATTCACAATATTTACAAGCGCTCGTTTGAATTCTTGCTTCTTATCTTGAATAGGTGTGTCATATTGTTGTTCATATTTATGTGCATACACTAAAACATTCTCTGCTATTTCTAGTGTACGATCATCAACAATTTCATTAAGTTCCTTCGTGAAATTCTTCGGAACCTTTTCCTCTTTTGCTGCTATCATTTTATTACTCTGATCACTCTCAGCACTCGTCGAACTACAAGCAGCTAGCAAACTCGTTGCTATGATGAGGCAGCTTACTCTTTGAAATGTTTTATTCATTTGTGTACCTCCAACATTGCTAGTCTTTCTTATTCTAACGGAAAATGGCTAGTTTAGGGAGGTTTTTATAAAAATGAAACGAAAGCATTAAAATTTATAAAATTAATTAGTTAATAAATTAATAGTTTAACTAATTAATATAGAGTATCTATTCCTGTTTGTTTCACGTGAAACAAACCCTTTCTACCTCCCGTGCTTTCGCTGATTTCACAACGACTTTAATTATTTCTGGCATTTTTAAAGACTTCCAAAACATATAACTATAGTTTGAATCATATGATTATAACCACAATGTAAAGATATTTTCATGTGTGCCTATTAACAAGGTTCGTTGCGCATGCTTTACGACTAATTGATCCATGGCCTTCCTTATTCTATGCCGTGCTACTTCATTTAATTCTCCACTAGGGAGGGAAAACGGTGGTTGACGCCCCATAGTTTATGCATTACTTCTTCAAAATGTTTCACTGGTGCACTAGAAACACGGCGTTCATTTAAACCTTCAAGAGTATGTATGTTTAACTTCTTTTGTTTTGCAATCTTGCTGTTCTTCGGTAATTCCTGGCCTATGGAGCATCAATATGTATGTACTGAAAAAAGAGACTAATTTTTCTACTTCTTCTCTTCCTTCTATTGAAAGCGGGCGATTCTATTCATCTGTCGTATAATGAGAATGCGTGCGTGTCTTACAAATTAAATAGTCATCATATCATTCTCTCGTAAAATAAATTAACTAATTAACAAAGTAATTTATTTATTAGTTTGTTATATAAAAAATAGGAACCACCATAGTAGCAGTTCCTGATTATCTCATGTCTATAAAGTTACGTAACTTTCTTCGTACGCTTTGAAATCAAATCTAACGAAATCCCTAAGATACCAACTACTAAAATAATAATCCCAAATAATTTATTACTGCCGAATAATGCATGATAAAACCCAATCCCTGTCATAAAGTACAATGGTGCTGTTAATAGAAATTGCTTCATATGTATACCTCCATTTTCAATTAATTAGTTAAATAATTAATTGGTTAACTAATTAATTATTTATTTGTGATATTCCAAGAAGTCGTAAAAGGATAATAAGTTACATATACTATTTACTGTCTACATTAGAGCGTAGTTTTTAATAACTTGCACTTACTTTTCTTGTTTATATTCTATTCGACATTGCATAGAGAATGTCCTTTATCTATCAGCGAAATGATTACTTTTAAAATCATACAAAATAAATTTTATTTTTTTTTAGCTAAGCCTCAATTTACGTTGTATCGGTTCTTGCTAAAAGTTTGATGTTCTTTCTATTATAAAGGATATTAAATGCTCCATTCAAAAAAATAAATTAACTAATTAGTTTTTTAATTTATTAAATTATTAATATACTAATTTATTTATTAGTTAATTAAAAAATCCCCACAGCAATGCTGTAGGGATTTTCGTTTATTATTTTGATTCTTTCACAATACGTTTTGGTGCTTTGCCACTGCGAATTGATTCTTCATCAAAGTAAAACGTTACGTTTTCTTCTTCATCAGGAAGATTGAACATATGCGGTAATAATACTTTTTCTAATACAGAGCGTAATGAACGTGCACCTGTTTTCTTCTCATAAGCAATTTCAGCGATTGCTTTTACTGCTTCATCTGAGAATTCAATATCAGCACCATCGTAGCTTAATAATGAACTGTATTGTTTTAGTAATGCATTTTGTGGTTCTGTTAAAATACGTGTCAATGCATCCACATCTAGTTCTTGTAGTGGTACAACGACTGGTAGACGGCCAAGTAATTCCGGAATCATACCAAATTTACGTAAGTCCTCAGCCTCTACTTCTAAAATGTAGTGGTTGAAATCTTTTTTCTTTTGTTCAGCTTCTGAAATTTCGTCAAAACCAATGCGACGACCTTCTTCACCTAAACGTTTTTTAATGATTTCTTCAATACCTTCAAATGAACCCCCAACAACGAATAAAATATTTGATGTATCCATTTCAACATTGTTGCCACCTGGGTGTAAGCGGTTGGCATCTAATGGTACTTGAGATTTTGTACCTTCAAGAATTTTTAAAATTTGTTGTTGTACAGATTCACCTGATACATCACGTGTGATTGAAGCTGATTCTGATTTACGACCTAATTTATCAATTTCATCGATATAAATGATTCCACGTTGTGCGCGGTCTAGATCGCCATCTGCTGCTTGTAGTAATTGGCGCAACATAATTTCTGGGTCGCTACCTACATAACCAGCTGCTGTCATACTTGAAGCATCTGCTACAATCATTGGAATGTCAATTAGCTCTGCCACTTTACGTAGTAGATACGTTTTACCTGAACCCGTTGGTCCAACCATTAATACATTTGATTTTTCAATTTCTGGTTGACCTTCTTCACGGTGTGCGTTATGTGCCATACGTTTTAAGTGATTATAAATTGCGACTGCTAATACGCGTTTCGCTTCTTCTTGACCAATAACAAAATCATTTAGGTAATCACGAATAATAGAAGGGCGGACAAAGTTTTCAGCATTTAACATTGATTCATCTGACTCATTAACCTCATTATATTGTACAGGACCTAATCCTAAAATTTCATAAGCTGTTTGAATACAGTCTTCACAAATTGCTACTTTCTCATCTGGACCTTTAATAAAAACGGTACCTTCTAATTCCTGATGACAAATACTACATTGTGTTAATTTTTCGTTCGTCATAATATCCCCCTAGGCGTTGTTGTTCACATACTTTAAACTAGTATGTTTTATTCGTCAATTAACTATGCTTATTGCATAGTTAAATTATACCGCTATCTATTTCAAGCGTACACTAACAAGCTCTAATTATCTTTCATCCACTGAAGCATTTTTTTGTCATTGTCCTTGTTATGTCGTTTAATTTTATGATTCATATAACGTGACAATGTTGTATGGCTCATTCCCATTTCCTCAGCAGCTTTACGAATCGAGTAACCAAGTTCATCGATTTTAGCTCGCATCGTTTCGGGTGTTAATAACATAACCGCAGATTCTTCAATGACTTCATCAAAGTCAAAGGATTCCTGCTCTGGCTCTGCAACATCTTCAAAAATTGCTTCAATGACTTCTTCAGTGGATTCTTCTATAAGTTTCTCGTCTGAATTAGTTGGCAATGGAATTTGTTTGCGGTTTTCTAATACAACCACATCCGGAGGTAAAATTGTCACGCTTAGCTGGCTCCAATAATTTTTTACCCATCCACGTTTACCAACACGCGCTTCATCAATCGTTTCACTATAATTCCACGCTTTAATAATTTCATCGCGCTGCAAATCATCTAATACTTCTTCAAATTTATCCCGAAGTTGCACACCATTTAAACGCTCAGGAAAATTCATTTCCTTTAGCAATGTACCAATTTTAAATGGCTGATGTAATGTTCCTCGAACGACACGAATTTTCCATTGACGACTCAAATAACGAGTTAGACGCTTATGCTCCCGCTGTGTAAAATAACTATATTTAAATACTTTTAAGTCGAGCACACCTAATGACGATTTACTGCCATTTAAATATGGTTGTAATAACGATGATGGTTTAATCTCAAGTGCATAAATCCCTTTTGGCTTATTCGTTTTTTTATCAAAGGCAATACGAACATTTCCTACCTCAAACATCCGCTTGAAGTCTTGGAATTTGTATAGCTTCGAATTAATATCACGTGAATTGACGATTTTCAAACGATCAGGTCCATCATTAAGCGCCACCCATACACTCGTTAGCGCAGCGACACGACGCATAATATTGAATCGATCTCGTTCTTTAAATTTCATTGTGTCAAGGGCATCATCATTATGTCCATGCTGTAAAAGGAGGGCATCATCACTATGAAATTCAATGAAACCATCACTTGTATGTTCGCCAGTCATCCACATATATGATACTAAATCAAAAATATCTGCTGTTAATTCATCCAATGAACTAAGTGTATTTTCTACTGCATCAATTAAATAATCTGTTGGCTCGGTTTCCATTAATGGGGCAGGGCGCAATTCGGCCAAACCATGCAATTGACCTTGATTATCGACAAGCTCCGATTCAAGATGACCTTTCCCATTATCGGCAAAGCCTTTTTTGCTTGTGACGATATTGCGCATCAAATAAAAAGTCGTGCTTGAATCCGTCATCATATAATTTTGATTAACTAGTGGTTTTGAAAAATCGATTTCCACGTCACTCATCATTTGGACAAAAGGTAACATCGTTTGTGTAATCGTATCTTTATAACTTTCAACCGTATCGCGAATTACCTTTTTCGTCATTCGCTTGAAATTGGTTAATTCCACGGTAATTAAATTAAATAATGCGAGGAACGCTTCATTTTTTGGTTGCTGGTGCAAACGTTCATCATCTGATGTCTGGTACGCATCTTGATGCCATAATTCTAATAGCATTGGTGCATCTTCGAATAATTCTTTCGTTTCTTCATACACCGCAATCTTTGTTTGTTCATATGATAATAAGATTGTTTCCGAAATCGTTGCATATTCCATCATGCACCACCTCTTTTCCTATTATTTATTATAACAAAATGCACCATCAAACAAAGCTGTATACAAAAATCTGCACCATTTTTTAAGACATGGTGCATAAATGTCGAAAAATGCGATTGATTTGCACCAAATATGCCGAATGGTGCAAAACTACAGACAAACCTGTGTACTATAATGTGCACCATCTTGATGAAAAAACATAATATGCACCACTTTGTAGACGGGTTTGTCCAACCACCATAAACGCACCACAATTAACAAGAAATAGGAAAAAAATCCCACAAAATAAAATGACCTAATTTTTGTAAAAATGCACCTCAATTAAGCGAAAACACATATTTTTGGTACAAACCCGTGTACAAACTCCAACCAAACCCGTGTAGTATTTGTCTTAATATGCACCATTGGAACAAACCCGTGTAGTTAAAAAAGCCGTGGTTGTCATATTGTCGATTTTTTGGTGCATTTTTGGTGCACTTTTTTTTGGTGCATTTCCAAACCCGTGTAGTATTTTTTTTTACACCTGGGGGTATTTTTGGGACAAACCCGTGTATAAACATCGATGGATAAAATTTACAAATGTTGTCGCAACAGCTTTTTATACAAATTTAAATGGTGCATTTCTATTTTATATGTGGTGCAATATGAAAAAAAGTGGGACAAACCTGTATAACAAAAAAATTTCAAAAAAATTTCAAACCCTTGTGGCAGTAAGGCCCAAGGGCATTTTCATTTTGGTGCATAATCCTCTAGAGAGAGCACTTTCACGTTTTTCGGATTCTCTATAATAGAGAAAACAATCGGAGGAGGTGTATCTCAACATGCTAAATGCGTTCTATGACACTCTATTACATGATGGAATTGCGACATATCGCTATCAATTTTCACATGCACCAGAACAAAAGCGTCTACAAATGGAACATTTGGAACGAAACACACGTAAAGGTGTGCTTTTTGCGGTGCGAAATAAAAAAGATTTCTCACAATATGGTGTAAAAGGTTATATTATCAATTCAAAAGAGCGTTTATTAGACGATGTTGCCGGTTTAAGCCACTTTACACCGAATGTTTACCGTTTTGGTGCATATACAGATTCAAAACGCACCATTGTACACGGGTTCGTCGAAACGAATTTGCAACAAATCAATGCTTTTGTTGTCGACATTGATACAAAGGCTTTTTCGGTGCAAGATATTTTACTCACATGCCTTGATGAATCCATTGGTGCACCAACGGCCATTATTGCCTCGCCGCGCGGTTATCAAGTGTACTTTGTATTAGCAGAACCACTTTATATTTCAAACAAACATGATTTCCAAGGCTTAAAAGTAGCCAAACGAATTGCAGCTAATCTAAAAAAGAGCTTACACAGCGTCAAAGCCGATCTTTATTGCAATGACTTTGGTTTTTTCCGTGCACCAACGGAAAAAAATATGGTGTGGGTGCAACTTGATCAAACATACAGCATCAAACAATGCATTGATTGGTCAATGCGTCAAAATGAAGATGCACCACTTTATGCACCTCAGCCAAAACCGTCTACAAACAACTTGATGCAAACAGATTGGTTCCATGCCCTTATTAACTCAACGCATATTAAGGGAGCAAAAGGGCAAATCGGTCGTAATAATACATTGTTTACGCTAGCGCTTATTTGTTATAGCGAAGGGAAGTCTACAGACGAGGCGTTTGACATCATCGATGAATTCAATGCGAATTTGCACCAACCTTTAGCTAAAAATGAGCTTACAGCTGTGATGCGTTCTGCTTATTCAGGGCGCTATCAAGGTGCTTCAAAACAATACATTCAGGAATTATTAGCGCTTTACGTCCCAAATCAGCACTTTGAACTGCCTTCAGGAGGCTGGTACAAATTCAAAAAAGAACGTCATGAACGTAGTCGAAGTCATTATACGGAATGGGAAACGGACATCATTGCCTACTTAAATGCACAAAAATGCACCAACGGTCCGTTTATTTGGCATTCTCAAAAACAATTATGCGAAGCACTCAATATGCCACAAAGCTCATTGAATGAAGTCATAAAAAAATCGCACCAATTAGTATTGGTGCGAAAAGGAAAAGGTCGTGGTGCAAAAACTGGTTGGACAACTGTTACACGCTATGTAAATTATGTACGAACGCATGCACAAAAACTTTCTGCGAAAAAAAGTGCTATGCGTATTTCATTATGGGCACTTATTGCTGAAACAAATTTTATCCCGTCAAAAGCTTGCACAAAACTCATTGAAACACTCTATCAACTTGCACCATACAAATTACCAAAGCTTGTGGGTAACTCTGGCTAATTAATACTCCACTGTGCCAATACATATTTCTAGTAATATAAAAAAGACTCCTCTGGTTAGAGAGAAGTCTTTAGCTAACTATTTAGTTTAAATTATTTTTATAGGCTTCTAGTTCTTTTTGGAATTGTTGTTCATCCATTTCAAGAAGTTTATCTACTGCAAAATCAATAACTTCTAATAATTTCATGTCATGTTGTGCTGCATTGATTTTAAAGAATTGATGTGCCTTAGCAGACATCAGAGTTGTTTTACGTTCAACTTTTTCTTTCTTTTTTGGTTCAACATGAATTTCATCTTTCATTAATGCAAGACCACGAGCTTTTGGCTCAGAGAAAGCAGCTTGATGAGGATTTTCACCTTCTGCACTAAATTTACTGTTCAGTGCATCGTTTTCTAATAAGTTTTTGCGTCCCATAATGTGAGACCTCCTATATATTCTTTAATTCTTTTAATTGTGCAAGAGAACCTTTGGATTCAGTCCATTGAACAATACGTTGGATAACAAAACGTTTTTTAGCTGTTTCAATATCTTTGAAAACATCGCGTAAAGCGCTCGTTAATTGATTCGCTGTAAATTCAAGGCTTTCTAAAACATCATCACGATAGAAAACAGCTTTATTAAAAGCTTCGATTAGTGTATTGTACTCTGAATGGTTTAAATCATCGCTAGCAAGTTCTAAAAGCTGTTCTAAACGAATTTTAGGTGTATTAGCTGGTAATTTACCAACACGGATTAAAATCTCTTGTGCAAGCGAATCATACATCGCAAACGTATTTTTATCATGTTGATCAAACTTACCTGGGTTTGGTGGAACTAAATCATACCGTTTCACACGTTCACGTTCATAAATACGTGAATAGAAAATATTATCTCCATATGTTTGAAGTGCCGAAGAAATAACTGTGTAATCAACATTACTACGTTTATTTTCAAGATACATTAAAATACCAAGCAGCCGTGCACCATCATAGCCGTATTTCGAATTATGAGCGCTCTCAGCCGTTTTATTTGATTCTTTAAGGAAACTGCTCATTTGACGGTAACTTTTCGCTTGCGTCATCATAACACCGATATAATAGTCACTTGCTACAATAGCATTAATATTTTGGATATTTGAAGTAGGTGGTACATCATACAAAATAAAATCATAATTTGCTTCTACTTGTTGAATAACTAAATCTAAATAAAGTCCCGATTCAAATTCACCAAATACGCCTTTATTAAATAATAATAAATCCAGCCCGCTTAATTCTTCCCCTGAAGGAATCAAATCTAAATTTTCATCTAACTTCACAACAGCATCAGCAGCGGTCTCAGGAGACTTAATGGCTTCAAAAACAGATGTATGATTGGCTAGCTCATGCTGCACATTAAATGTACGTACTAAAAAGTCAGTTGAGTCTGCTTGCGCATCGAAGTCGACAACGAGTACGCGTTGATTAAAATGTTTTGCTAAAGAAATCGCAAGGAGACAAGTCGTGGTCGTTTTGCCAACGCCACCTTTACTGTTACCTAGCGTAATTTTAATTGCCACAAATTCCACACTCCCTTAATTCTTACAATACATATAGTATAACAAAAAAAACACTAAATTAATATGTTAGTTTTTTAAATGATTAAGCTATTAAACTATTAATAAATTAACTAATTAATTTAAAAAACTAAAATTTCTCATAAAAATTCAAAATTTAACCTATTTTTAACCTTTAAGAACTATATTTATAAGGACAATTAACTTAGGAGGTTACAAAATGAAAAAAATCATGTTATCAACAATGGTGGCTGCAGTCGGACTAACACTTGTTGCACCAACTGCTAGTGAAGCAGCATCAAATGAAAAATTAAATAAAAAGAATGTGCTAGTGGATAAAAGCACAGGGAAAGCAGTAAAAGGGTTTAAAGTATATAAAGGAAAGCTTTATAAAAATGGTAAACTAAACAAAGGCTATGCTGTTGTGGGATCGGGCGCTAGCATGAAGCTTTACTACAATGCTAAATTGAAAAAAGGATTGAAAACAGCAAAGCATAAACAGTATTTATTTGAAAACGGTAGACTGACAAAAAAATTAGTGGAATTTAAAAGTTTATTCTATTATAAAGGGCAACTTGCGAACGAAACGATTGATGGTGTTACGTATACGTATGGAAAGAATACATCTGGTTCTCTAGCAGAGCAGTTCGTAGAAAATGTACAAACGGCTTTAGCAACAAATGGGGATACAGCCGCAATTATTACAGCATATTTAGAAGAAAATAAACAAGATACATCAGCTTATCATAGCTTAAAATATGCAGAGAATGTAAATGCGATTTTACCAAGCTTCTTAAAAACAGGCAGTGCAGAGGAGATTGTTGCTTCATTTAATGCAGTGGTAGCTGAAGCAAAAAAAGCTGAAGCAGAGATTGTGAAGGTAGATAAGCAATCAAAAGAATTATTAGCACAATATCAGCAACTGCAAAAAACTTGGGGGAATGATGAAGCAGGTAAAGCACAGCATATTGCTTTCTTAAAAGTGATGCAAAAAGAAATGGCAGCGGTCTATATGGAAATGAATAATTTACCAGATACGACGAAATGGATTTTAACGAGCGAAGAAGTTGGTTTGAAATATGATCAAGTACTACGCGATACATGGCTACAAAGTTTAATTAAAATTGCAGATTTACAAGGCTTATCAGAATATGTGGGCTACGGTAAATTTGCAAAACCTGAGCAAGTAACGGTGCAAAATAAAGAACAAGCGAAAGCTTTCTTAGCAGTTATTAAGAGTTATACAGGAATTGAAAAACAACTTCTAAGTGCGGGTGTAGTTGAGCGAGCAGGTGTTGATTTAGATACCTATATTCAGCAGTTTGAAACAACAATTGTAGCATTAGAAAAATAATATACATGAAATTGACTAGGACGAAAAATCGGAACCGCGCGACAGCGCGATTCCGATTTTTATTATGCTCCTAGAAGTGGTCATTTTTACACGTATGGATTACTCTCTTTTTCAGTTGGTCTATATATCTTTTAATTTTTTGAATAAATATTATGAAAGTCACATATTATTATTTATTTATGGGTAAATAGTTAAAGTGTTAGATAATTCAAAGGTAGGTGATTTGTAATGAATGTACGAAAGAAATTAAATATGGCCTTCTCTGTAATTATTGGATTAATGATTGCGTCAGTCATTATTACACTAATTAACTTAGCATCTATTCGTGAACAATCAGAACTTGCTCTAGGTAGCCGTGTTCAACAGTTACAATTAGCAGAGGAAGTGCAAAAGGGCATATTCCAACAAGGACTGTATGCACGAGCAGTTATTTTAAATAATAATGAAAAGACAATGCAGGAATTAAAAGACAGTGCGAAGATTTTAGATGAAGATATTTTAGAAATTAAGGGCTTATTAATTTCTAAAGAGATGAAAGAATCGTGGGCGAAAATGAATGAAAGTAATGATTTATTTAATGGACAGCTCGAAGAACTTATTAAAGCTGTCGAAAATGATAATTTAAAAGAAGCTAGTCGTATCGTTAATGAAAAATTAACGATAACAAATGGTGCTATTTTGACAGAAGCGAAAATGATGATTGATTATCAAAATAAAAAATTAGGGGAAGCGCGAGCGGCAACAAATGATGCTATTGCATTTACAAAAATGATAGCAATTATTAGTGTTGTCGTCAGTATTCTTATTGGGATTTTCCTTATGATGATGATTAAGCGTACGATTACAAGGCCACTTCAACAAGTAACAAAAGCTGTAGAAATTGTATCAAACGGAGATTTATCACAAGAAGATATCAATTACAAATCAAAGGATGAAATTGGTATTTTAACAACGAGTGTAAATACGATGAAAGAAAATCTGCGTCGACTCATTCAAAATATTCAAAGTAATGCAGAGCATTTATCTGCAGCAGCGGAAGAATTATCTGCTAGCACGGAAGAAGTAACTGCGACAAATGAAAACATTTCATCACAAGTAGCAACTACTTCAAAGGTAACGGAGGGTTCAGCAAAAGCGGCAAATGAAAGTGCCATCGCAACAGATGAAACAGCGCAGGGAGTTCACCGAATTGCAGAAGCTGTCCAAACGTTAAATCATGCATCGACAAATGCGAGAGGGATTTCAACAAATGGTGTATCTATTTTAGGACAAGCAAAATCACAAATGGATGTCATTAGCAATTCAACAAGTTTAGTAAATCAGCTTGTTGATAAACTAGCTAAACAAACCGAAGAGATTGAAAAAATCACAGGTGTTATTACAGAAATTACAGATCAAACAAATTTACTAGCACTGAATGCCTCGATTGAAGCAGCGCGTGCGGGTGAACATGGTAAGGGATTTGCGGTTGTAGCAGAAGAGGTAAGTAAATTAGCTGATCAATCGAAGGAATCGGCAAATTTGATTGTTGCATTGACACAGGAAATTAAAGCAGATACGAAAAATGTTGAAAAAGCTGTTGAGAATTCACTTGTTTCGGTACAAGATGGTGTACAAATTATTGTAGATGCGGGGACATCATTTGCAACAATTTCAGAGGCTATTAATACGATGACTTCACAAATCGAAGATGTATCGGCAACGGCAGAACAATTATCTGCTGGTGCTGAACAAGTATCTGCTTCTGTTAAGGAGATTTCTTCAGGTACACAACAAACTGCTGGTAGTATTGAGGTCATTGTGAATGCGATGGGCGAGCAAATTTCAACAATGGTTCAAGTGAGTGAAGTGGCACAAGATTTAAGCTTAAGTGCACAGCGTCTAAATGAGGAAATTAGTAGCTTTAAAGTATAATAATGATAGTGAAATTAGGGTATTAGTCGGTTGATTATCATGAAAGTAGATATGGCTGGATTGATTGTACAGAATATACAAAATGCAGTTGATTTTTATTTGTAACGCAATTAAAAGAAGAGATTGACCAATTGTGCCAGGTGATAAAGGAGCCATGGGAAGCTCTTTGAGGTCAGAATTATGCATTAGTTCGTAATGCAGATTAAAATATTATTAGTCTTTTTTACAATGTTTGACGCGTTTTATAAAACATGCTACGTTTTAGTGTAGCGACAGTAGAGAAAAGAGCCGCTTTTAGGGGGGCTCTTTTTTTGGAGGAATGACTATGTGGACGAAGGAAAGTGTCTTTAAAGAAATTAAAAAAATTATGCTAGAGGATTATGCTGGGAATTCAGCAGTAGTGCAAACATCACTACCGAAAGTAACAAATCAAATGAGTGATGAGGCGTTTGTTCGAGTGGTAGAAGGTTATTTGGCAACGTTTAAAGATGAGCATCTTTATTTGAGCGTTAAAAATAGTGTGCGACCGAATATTGGTTTTCGTGTACGTCGTCATGAGGATGTACTCTATATAATAGAAGCTTCTCAAGAAACACGCTTACATACAGGTGATAAAATTATCGCAATTGATGGGCTTTCCATTGAAGAACTATCTAAAAAATATGCCTTACAGCTACTGCATGATAAAGTAGAACGCCAAAAATGGAATAACGTTTTAATGCGCGCGCGAACAATTACCGTTGAACAGCGTGGCGTGGCAATGGAAATGGTGTTGACGACTTATGCTAGACAACGCTATCAACCAACGTATGCAGCGAAGGCATTAACGAGGGAAACATTTTATATGAAATTTACCGATTTTGCACAGGAATATGGCGTGCGTGAAATACTAAAGACATATGAACAGGAAATCGCTGCCGCGAAGCACTTGATTATTGATGTACGTGAAAATTATGGCGGTAATGATGCATTTTATTTTCCATTACTAGATTTAGTTTTTGACCGCGATTATACCGCAAAAGAATTGCAGGGCAAGGATACGATGTTTACCAATTATACTGCACGTAATTGTGCGCTGATGATGGCACTGCTTGAAGATTATATAGAGCCAGGGATGAATCAGGAAATTGAACGAATGCTTGACCGTGAAATGTTTTTATTGGAACAGCATCGTGATCAGGGCATGATAGAAGTGGAAGAAGAATTGGATTTTACGGTAGAAGGAAAAGCAACGCCGCCAGCAATTTATATTTTAACGGATTATTACTGTGGTAGCTCAGGGGAAACGTTTGTGGCATACGCAAAAAAATCGCCAAAAGTAACCATTGTAGGACGACCAACAATGGGAATTATGGCGACATGTAATGTTGTGACCGTTGATTTTGGTGATGTTTCTTTAAATTATAGTATGTCAAAAATCAATGAGGACAGTGAGCTGGCTTCAAAGGATGGCATTCAGCCACATATTTATGTGCCATGGACACCCGCACATTTAACAAAGGATGTTGATATGGAGATTGTACGAGCATTAATTGCTGAGTTATAAGCTTTGAAATAGAACTTGCCAAATCAGCATGATAATGACGACGGTAATAATAATGGGCAATAAGCGTTTGATTGCCGGCTGGGCAAAAGAAACATGCCTTAATGTGGCATCATGTAACGCAAGCTCTTTATAAGTTACGTCATGAAATTGGACGTCTTGTAATAAGGCTTCATGGAAAGTTGCATCATCAAATTGACAATTTTTGAATTGGACTTGCTCAAAATAGGCATAATCAAATGAAGCACCTGAAAAATTAATGTGCTCAAATGTAATGTTTTTTAGCATGGCATATTGAAACTGTGCATTTGAAAAGTCAGCATCCGAAAAATGCATCCCTTCATAATGTGTATGCTGGAGATTCTGTTCGATAAAGTCGATTGCTGATACACGTAGAGTCATCTGAAACACCCTTTCTTAAAAAAGCCGAAATCGTAGGATATACGATTTCGGCTTTTCTTTATGAAATTGCGGCAATGATTTCTTTAATCTGTGCTAAATGGCGTTGCTCATGGTAGCCAATAAAATCAGACCATTGTGCAAGTGAAAGTGCGCCAAATGCATCGTTTTTAGCGACAACATGCTCTAAATCTGCATCGTTAGCATGGGCAAAGGCATTGTTTAAGGATTCTCGACTTTTTTCTAAATGATGCAGTACTTCTTCTAATGAATAGGTTTCTTGCTTTGGTTGCCATTTGTCAGGCGCACTGAATTTTTGTGTGCGATCGGTTGTTAAATGAATGGGTTTTTGACGGACCTCTTCGATGAATTCACGCTTTAAAATGGCATCCTTTAATACAGTGCTGACATCTTCCTCCATTAAAGCTAAATGTTCAACGACTTGTAACACTGTCCAGGAATCCTTATCAATAGCTGTATTCAATGAATCAATCGGTAACTGTGTTATATAATCAATGAGTTCTTGACGGGCTTCTGTTAAAATTGACAAAAAATCAGCTCCTTTATAGAGTATATTCCCGATTTTTAGAAAGAATAAAAGCGTTATTATTATTTGAATGAGATAAAAGAAGACTTGAAAATTCAAGCCTACCATACGAATTGTGTATTATTTCTATTTTTGTTATAGTACACAAAGAAAAATTTTTATGAATTTTTAATTATACTAATATATAATTAAGAAAATCTGTTTCAATCGTTTATTTTCTTTTAAAATACTAATTTAAGTACTCTATGTCTCTATTTTCTTTTTAAAAAGTGAATATTCTGTTAATTTTGCGAAAACGATTTATATTAGCTAGAAAATCAGAGTTTTCTAGTTCGTTATTTTTATATTTTTCATAAGGTTTTATTTTCCATTTAAGGAAAAAGTGATTAGAAAAACTTGTTGCTTTTGCATAACAGTGCACATACAATAGGTTTACAGAACATTACTAAAACAGAAAATTTTATCATCTAAGTAGAATTTTCAGCATTGAAGGGGGTTTTATAAATGGCTAATCAAATGGATATTTCTGTTGAAAAACAGCCGAAAACAACGGTTGGGGAGCCGGTGTTAGCGAATGAAAAAGAGAAGGAACGCCAGGTGTATAGAGAAATTGCGCAAATGGATTCTTTTAAGTTATTAGTTAAAAAGAAAAAGAAATTCTTATTCTCAACAACTATTTTATTTTTAATTGCCTATATTATGCTACCTGTTTTAACATCTTTCACATCTGTATTAGAACATCGAGTAATCGGAAAAATCACATGGGTTTGGGTGTATTCACTGTCACTATTTGTGATGACGATTGTGTTATGTGAGGTGTACAAATACCGCGCAGGTAAGTTTGATAAAGAGGTAGAAAAAATTATGAAAGAGTATGGAGACAGCAAGTAGTTTCATACATCAAGGGGGATTTGGCTTATGAACATTGTAACGATTAGTTTCTTCTTAGGTATTGTTGGATTAACATTATTTGTAACCTATCTTGCAGCAAAGAAAACGTCTTCAGCAAGCGATTTCTATACGGCTGGTGGAGGGTTAAAAGGCTGGCAAAATGGGTTAGCCATTTCAGGGGATTACTTATCGGCGGCCGCATTTTTAGGGGTATCAGGCGCCATCGCATTATCGGGATTTGACGGATTTTTCTTCTCTGTAGGGTATGTAGTAGCGAATTTAGTTGTATTATACATTATTGCAGAGCCGCTTCGTAACTTAGGCCGTTACACCTTAGCGGATATGATCACTGCTCGCTTTAACGAAAAACGTGTTCGTGCTGCCGCGGCACTGAGCACCATTACCATCGTTATTTTATATATGATTGCACAGCTTGTAGGTGCTGGGGCATTGATTCAATTATTATTCGGTATCGACTACTGGATTGCTGTGTTAATCGTTGGTATCATGATGACGATTTATGTATTATTCGGTGGCATGGGCGCGACAAGCTGGGTGCAAATTATTAAAGCTTGCTTATTACTTTTCGGTACAGGCTTAATGTCATTCTTAGTACTACGCCACTTTGACTACAGTATTATTAACATGTTCGATAAGGTTTCACAGGCAACAGAGCATGGCGATAATTTCTTGAATTCAGGTGTAAAGTATACGAATGGTTTTGATTCAATTTCGATGTTAATTGCTTTAGTACTTGGTACAGGTGGTCTTCCTCACATTCTAATGCGCTTCTTCACTGTAAAAGATGCGCGTACAGCACGTACATCAATTTCTTGGACAACTTGGATTACAAGTATTTTCTTCACATTAACAATTTTCTTAGGCTTTGGTGCTGCCGCATTCGTTGGTGTAAAAGATATTATGGCAGCCAATGCTGCAGGGAACTTAGCTGCACCGCTACTAGCCGAATACTTAGGTGGCAATGTGCTATTATCATTCATTTGTGCAGTAGCATTCGCAACGATTTTAGCTGTTGTATCGGGTTTAGTATTAACAGGCGCATCTGCTATTTCACATGATTTATACGGTGAAATTTTGAAAAAAGGCCAATTAACAGAGAAACAACAAATGCTTGCGGCACGTGTTGGTTCCATTGTATTAGCTGCTTGCTCTATTTTATTAGCATTAGGCGCGCAGTCATTAAATGTGTCATTCTTAGTGTCATTTGCATTTTGTATTGCAGCATCTGCAAATTTACCGGTTATTTTATACACAATCTACTGGAAGCGATTCACATCGACCGGGGCGATTGCTGCAACAATAACGGGCTTAGTCAGCTGTCTTGTACTTGGCGCACTGAGTCCGAATGTATGGAACCTAGAAGGAACAGCCATCTTCGTTGGAGAAGCATTATTCCCATTAACGAATCCGGCGATTATTACTGTACCACTTGGCTTCCTTGCAGGCTATATAGGCTCGATGCTTTCGAAGAAGGAAGAAAACGATGATGTCTTTGACGAAATTACGGTAAAGGCTAATACAGGTATGGGTGTTTCAGATATTTCGCATTAACATAAAAAAAGAGGTTTTGACATACGTGTAGAAATCACCTCTCATATGAGCATAAGAAAAACCGGAATCGCGCGGTGGCGCGGTTCCGGTTTTTCGTTGCGAACGCTAAAAAAAGAAAATGACGTGTTTTGTCCCAGTCTCTTTTTGTTTATAGAAATAAAGGGATAATATAAATTGCTATGAAGAAAAGGCACAGCATGATAGAGAGATTGACCGATAAAATATAACGACGATCCTCGCGTGCATAGCGGTATTCGAAATAGAAATCAATGGCCACGAAGGTACTATAGGCTATTAAATAAACGAAGATATTTTTTTCGGCACTAAATGCTGTATAGAAGCTTGTAAATAGACAAAGGGCAACAAGTATCCAGGATTGTTTTTTGCTAACGGCTTTTTGGTTTCTTTTCACGATACCAAATCGTTTTGACACGATTCGATTGGCTACAAATAATAGAAGGAAAAAAAGACCAAGCAGTATGAAGATATATTCAAAAGGCATATGCGTATCAATAAATTCATCTAATGATTTTGGCGATACGCCGGCGAATGTTTCATGCGTGTGCACATCATAAAGGAGGTAGTGCGCATCATCTTCACTGTAGAGGCGAAGTGAACGCTCTTTACCCGTATCATACGCTACGGTAATATCCGCATAAAGTGTCTCTTCATCGATTTTGTCATCTGTTTTTTGTGCATGTGATAATAGCATCTGCATCATCGCTATTTTTTCTTTATTTAGCACAATCGGTGTTCCTAGTGAAAATAACGATGTACTGACGAAAAAGTCTTCTTCGGGCTCCGAATTGATATGGAATGATTTAATCGGTGCCGCAAGAGGAGAGGTTGCAGTAGATGCCGGCTGTGTAGCAGGAAACATGATGAGCACACTCAGAAGCAGCATCATGATAGTCGTGGCAACCATTATCATGACATACGGCCAAGCCATTTTTTTCGGCGTAGGCTCATTGATTTTTTGCATGATGCGCTCTTGCATCGCCGGTGTAAATCGTTTTTCAACGGGCCCCATTTCATGATCAAGCTGTTGTTTAAAATTCTTCATTCATTAACACCTCCCAGTCATTATCCTTTAGCTGTGCTTTTAGCTGATTGCGCCCACGAATTAAGCGCGTTTTAATTGTATTTTTCGAGCATTGTAAGAGCGCTGCGATATCCGTTGTATTCATTTCCTCATAATAGTAGAGAATGAGGACTTCACGATATTTTAATGGAATTCGGTGGAGTGCTTGCAAAAGTTCTTGTTGTTCCTCTTCGCGCTCGAGTAGGCGTTCACTAGAGATAGTCACTTTTTCTGGAGGCTCTTCAAAGGAAAGCCAGCCCCAGCGTTTCTTTTTCCGTAAATAATCTTTACTTTTATTTGCGGTAATTTTTAATAAATATGTTTTGAGTGAACTGTCCCCGCGAAAAGCCTCATGCTGATTGGCATAAGCTAGAAAAACATCTTGCACGACTTCCTCTGCAGCATTCCAGTCCTTCGTATAAAGATAAGCAAAGCGTATACACGCTTCGCCGTATGTAGTCATAATTTCACGTAATTGCATCGCGTAGCCTCCTTTCTTATAGGGTGTTACTTAATTGTCGCAAAAAAAGCGGAAACGGGTTCAAATTTTTATAAAAAAGATTTAGAAATTGGACGAGGGCCCCTAGAATCATCTAGGAGCCCTCTTTTTATTGCTAATTTTCTAAGTTGTATCGATCCCATCATCGGGAGAATTTATTTAAAAAAATTATAGACCGCGGTAATTTTCATTGGATTATTTTCTAACTTAAGCAACGCGAACCCTACCTGCTTTCGCGTCTCTGCAACTCCGTGGTTGCGCCAGAATGAATAAGTATCTTCAAAAATACTCATAAAATGCCATACAAAATCAGCAAGATATTAATTATCTCATGGATATACAGTTATGTCAATGAGGAAGCTGGTTTTCGCTCAAAAATGATATCTCCGTTTAGCATAGTCATGCTTACTTTTGTCGTTAAAATATCTTTTGGTGCAATGCTAAAAAGATTGCGGTCAAATGCGACAATATCAGCGTATTTGCCGGCTTCAATCGTGCCTCCTTTGTCTTCATTAAAGCAGCCATATGCAGGAACTTGTGTATAGGCACGTAATGTCTCAGCCATTGTTATTTTTTCATCTGGCCCCCATTGCTGACGATATGTGCTGTCCATTCGTGTCACCGCATGATAGATTTCACGCATTGGATCCATGCTCACAACTGGGAAATCACTTCCAAAAGCCACTTTTGCCCCCGAATTTAATAAAGTTTTTGAGAAATAGGTACGGTTGAAACGCTCTTCTCCTAGACGTTCTAAATACACCTTTTGCTCAAGTGCCGCGATATGATAGGGTTGTACAGAGGCAATGACGTCTAACTTTTTAAAGCGAGTAATATCTTCTGGTTGAATACACTCAACATGCTCAATTGTATGACGCGTGCCCATATGACCGTTGATACGGCGCGCTTCTTCAAAGGCATCTAATGAAAATTTCACCGCACCATCGCCAATTGCATGAAGGCGCACACTAAAGCCTTCTTTATCTGCCTCAATAATCCATTTTTTCATCGCCTTTAAATCATACGTTGTCATGCCCGCATGATTCGCATCTGCATAAGGCTCGACCATATAGGCCGTGTGCCCAGTAATCACACCATCTACAAATTGCTTTAAGCCATTCATTTTAATTTTTGGATGCTGATAAAGCTGTTTGAAGTGATGTGCTTCCGTTAAATCTCCATCCATACGTGGCTGTAAGTAAACGCGCGCCTTTAGCTTTTGCTCCTTTTCTAATTGAAACAGCAATGAAAAATCATCTAAAAACTCTGAGAACGGGGCATACATATCGTTAATGGATGTAATCCCTGAACGAGCTGTTAAATCAAAAAATGCATGCAACATCGCCAGTTTTTCCTCTTCGCTGAAAGAATAGGCAATTTTTTGCACTAAATCCTGTGCTTTTTCAATTAAAATTCCTGTAGCTTCTCCGTTAGAAGCACGTACAATTTCTCCAAAGTCTGGATTTTTTGTCGTTGCTGTAATTTCTGCAAGCTCTAGTGCAGCACTATTCACCCAGCAGTAATGGCATTCTAAATGATTGAGTAATACCGGGCGATTTGGAAAATGTTCATCGAGCATTTCCTTTGTTGGCAGTGTATCCACTTTCCAGCCACCGTTATCCCAGCCAAAGCCAATAATCCACGCCTTTGTATGATTTGCTGCATAATTTTTCACCTTTTGGATGACTTCATCAGCAGATTTTGTATCATGTAAGTCCACACATACAAGTTGTAAGGCACCTGTAAATAAATGCACATGGAAATCATGTAAGCCAGGTGTAATTAATTGTTCACCCAAATCAATAATCTGCTCATCGCCACGTAATGTTAATTCCTCAATAGAAGGGGCTACTTGTTTGATAAGAGAATCTTCTATTAAGATAGCACCTGGTTCTGTAAATTCCTTTAATCCTGTGAAAATATGTTGACTTTTTAATACGTAATTCATGATTTTGCCTCCTCGTTAAAGGACATATCAATAGTTTTCATGCCCTTAATTTTAATTAAATAAAATAAATATACGACGCCAATTGCGCCCCAAATAACCCCTAAAACTAAAGAATACTTATTTAAATTAATGATTAAATAAAAGACAAATAATGCACCACATGCTGGCAAAATGAAGTAAAGGAGCGTTTCTTTTAGGGAACGTCTTTTTTGACGAACGTAGTAATGTCCAATAACGGATAAATTAACGAATAAAAATGCAATCATCGCACCAAAATTAATAAAGGCGGTGGCCATCGATAAAGTCATCACAACCGAAAGCATTGAGAGTGCAGCAATGAGTAATAAGTTAAAGACAGGTGTTTGATAGGTTGGATGTAATTTACTAAATGCCTTAGGGAGCATGCCATCACGACCCATTGCATAAAGAACGCGTGATGCACTCGATTGCGCTGCAAGCCCGGAAGCGAAACAACCGATGAGCATACCACCTAAAAAAAGTGATACAAATAAATTACCGCCAACCATTGCTACAAGTTCAATTCCTGAGGCATCTAAATTTGAAAAATTCTGATAATTAGGTTGGATAAGTGTCGCAAAATAGGAAACGCCAACAAAGGCCAATGTGCCGACACAAATAATAATAAAAATGGCACGTGGAATTGTCTGTTTTGGATCCACAACTTCTTCTGCTAATGTCGTAATAGAATCAAACCCTAAATAAGAGAAGCATAATAGTGATGCACCAGCCATCAGTAAGCCTATATTAAAGCCATCATTTAGGAAAGGTGTCACGGTGAATAAGGCAGTTTCTTGCGATAACACAAAGCGAATACTTAAAATAATAAATAACAGAATGACGACAAAGGCATACGTTAGTAGTAGGGTATTAACCCAGGATGCCATTTTAGTTCCTCGAATATTAATGAAAGTATTGAGAACGACCAAGAGTAAAATCCAAATAAATGCCGGGATACCAGGGAATACAGATGTCAAAAAAATACTGGCGACTAAATAATTGACCATCGGAAGTAGCATATAATCGGTCAGTAACGCCCAACCGACGAGAAAACCTGCTTTTGAATTGAAGGCGTGCTGTACATAGGTATAGGCAGAACCCGAAATGGGAAAAGCCTTTACCATTTGTGCATAGCTATAAGCGGTGAACGATAGCGCAATTGCCGCAAATAAATAAGCAAATGGCACACGTCCGTCCGTCACTTCTGCCGCAATGCCATATGTCGTAAAGACGGTGACAGGCGCCATCAGGGCTAGTCCAAAAATGGTCAGCTCAAAACCAGAGAGTTGTCGCTTCAACGAAATTTCGCTCAAAAATAATCAACCCCATTCTCTATTTAATTAAAAAATGACTCGTAGTCATATTATGAGGGACAAAATAAAAGAATAAAAGAACCACATTAGCAGGAAAAATAGAACCAATGAGAGCTAAGCAAAAAAAGAACCGCATAATCGCGGTTCTTTTCGTTAAATCGTATCGTATGACAAACAAACAGGTGTCCCGTCATCATCTACAATTTTCGCTTGAATGTTGAAGATTTTCTCTAAATAAGCAGCTGTCATAATTTCTTTCGGCTTTCCATTCGCAAGTACTTCACCAGCTTTCATTGCTAAAATGGTATCTGAGAAACGAGCAGCTTGATTGATTTCATGGAGCACCATCACAATTGTACAACCATGCTCTTTATTGATTTTCTGCACGATTTTTAATACTTCGATTTGATGGGCCATATCTAAGTAAGTAGTTGGTTCATCTAATAATAAAATATCTGTTTTTTGAGCAAGTGCCATCGCCAGCCACACGCGCTGACGTTGACCACCTGATAATTGAGACAATTCACGATCGGCAAATTCGGCAGTTTGTGTAACTTCCATCGCCCAATCAATCATTTCATGGTCCTCAGGCGTTAAGCGATTGACATTTTTACGGTGTGGATAACGTCCGTATGAAATCAATTCGCCTACTTTAAGCTGAGGAGGCGCGGATGGAGATTGTGCTAAAATCGCTAGACGTTTTGCGATGTCTTTTGTCGAAAGCTTTTGCATATCCTGGTCTTGTAAATAAACATGACCATGCTCTTTTTTCAAAATACGACCAATGGTTTTCAACAACGTTGATTTCCCACAGCCATTCGGTCCGATAATTGTTGTAATCTTTCCATATTCAATCGAGGCATTTAAGTTTTCAAAAATAGTATTGTTTTCATAGCCTGCAGTTAATTCTTCAATACGAAAGGCTGTTTGCATGCTGATTCCTCCTCATTAGCGCGCTTTGACAAGTAAGTATAGGAAGTAAGGAATACCAATAATCGATACAACAACACCTACTGCAAGTTCTGATGGTGCGAAAATCGTTTTCGCGATAAAGTCTGAAAGTAATAAAAGTGCGGCACCGATTAAGGCACTAAATGGTACGACGAAGCGGTGGCGAATCCCAACGATTTGTCGCGCAATATGTGGCGCCATTAAACCGATGAAACCAATGCTACCGGATACGGATACGCAGGCACTGACAATCCCAACACTTGCAAGGAGCATTTTAATTTTCTCACGCTCTAAATTAATACCTAAACTAACAATGGTGCTTTCTTCTAATTGGAAATAATCAAGTAAATATTTTTTACGGTAAATATAGATGCCGAGAATGATTAGCCAAGGAAGCATAGCAACGATAAATGCCCAGTTCGCATTGTAAATCGTTCCGGCTTGCCAAAGTGCCGCAATTTCGAAATCTTTTTCACTCATTTTTAATGTTAAGTAAAGTGCTAATGCACCGAAGCCGCTATTAATCGCAATACCTGTTAACAGTAGACGCTCTACATCGAGGCGCCCATGTTTATAAGCAAAGGCGAAAATAATTCCTGCTGCTAATACCCCGCCGACAAGTCCAAATAGTGGCATTGACATAATTTTCAACCATTCAGAACCATCTGAACGAGAAGCATTAAATTGGAATACAAGCATGAAGAATGAAACAGCAGCACCAGCACCCGCATTAATCCCTAAAATCCCAGGATCAGCTAAATCATTTTTCGTTATACCTTGCAGTACACATCCTGCAATGGCAAGACCAACCCCAACGAGGATGGCGATGACAATACGAGGTAGCCGAAATTCAAAAATAACGAGGCTAAATTTTGGATTGTCACCCATGCCAAATAACGTTTTGACAACGTCTGGAATGGTCATATCAAACATCCCATTTGTAACATGTAAATAAAAACTTAAAAAGATAATGACGAAAAGAATGGTTGCTTTAAGCCAAATATGATTCTCTTTATTTTTAGGCATGACGTTGACCTCCTCGAGAACGAATTAAATAGAGGAAGAACGGAATCCCAATAAAGGCGGTTACTACGCCAATTGGGGTTTCGAATGGAAAGTTAAGATAGCGACTAACTAGGTCACATAAACTTAAGAACAAGGCACCGATTAAAATCGAGCAAGGAATAATATTTCGGTAATCAATGCCGACAATAAAGCGTACGATATGTGGGATAACAAGCCCAACAAACGCAATTTTTCCGACTAATGCGACGGATGTACCTGTAAGTAACACAACCGCAAACATTGATAAGTAACGAATTGCTTTTGTTTTTTGACCAAGTCCAGTTGCAATATCTTCACCAAGTGATGTAATCGTAATCGCTCGTGCACAAATAAGTGCTAGCACAAGTCCAACTGCACCAAATGGTATCGACATAAGTAACATGTCCATATTAACGGTATGAATTTTTGTGTTATACCAAGCCGCAATGGTTTGTGAAACTTGGAAATACATCGCAATTGCTGTGGCTAGACTACTTAAAAATGTCCCAATAACGGTCCCAATAATCGCAAGTCGAACAGGGGATAACCCATTTCGAATAAGCGAGCCAAAGCCAAATACAAGTGCAGCACCCATTGCTGACCCAGCAATAGATAAAAGAATCATTTGATAATTCGCTAGTCCAGGAATGAATACAACTGCAAGGGTAATGACAAATGCCGAACCATCATTGACGCCCATTAATGACGGAGATGCTAGGTAGTTTCGTGTAATCCCTTGCATAATTGCGCCGGCCACTGCTAAAAAGGCCCCGACACATAGTACGGCGATGGCTCGAGGAATTCGATTGGAGCGAATAATTTGGTGATCTGGGTCACTCTTATCAAAATTCACAATCGATTGCCAAATTGTATGTAAGCTAATATCTTTTGTGCCATAAATAATCGAAATAAAAGTTACGGCAACGATTAAAATTGGTGCAACGATCATAATGATTTTTTGGATTTTTGATGACTGTTTCAATCTACACACCTATCTTCTGAAAGGGCGATAGAAACACAAAAAACGCGCAGGAGCGCGGTTTTTGTGAGGTACTATTTAAGACTCTATCGTCCGCAATCGTATCTTATTTTACTAAAGTTTTTTCAAGTACATCTAAGAAGTTTGTTTTAGACCAAGCAGTACCACCTTCAGCAAGTGGTGCGATTTCATTTACGAATACTTGATCTTCTTTAGCTGCTGTTAATGCTTTGAAAATTGGGTCTTTTTGAACGTCAGCTAGCGCGTCTTTTGCATCTGCATTTTCGCTTTCATCAAATTCTAAGTAGATATAGTCAGGGTTTACTTCAGATAATGATTCAAGTGAAATTTCTGCTTGAGCTTCCGCTTTTGTTACAACATCAGGAGCTTTTAAGCCAAGTTCTGTGTATAAAATTGGGTTAAAGTAAACGTTTTCTGGATAAACGTACATGATACCACCGCGGATACGAATCATTAATACTGATTTATCTTTTACGTCAGAAGCTTGAACTTCTTCTTTTAACGCTGCAGAATCTTTTTCATAGCCTTCGATGATTTCTTTCGCTTTATCTTCTGTACCACTTAATGTTGCTAACGCATTTAAGTTATCTTTCCAGTCATCAGAGAAGTGAGAGTATGGAAGTGTTGTTGCCAATTTATTCATTTTTGATAATACATCTTCAGCCCATTTATCTGTACCGATAATGGCATCTGGGTCTAATGATAAGATTTTTTCGTTATTAGGAGCCATTTTGTTACCGATTAGTTCAGCACCTTCTAAACCTTCTTGTAAGTATTCAGGAATTGCACCACCGACTTCAAGTACACCAACTGGTTTAATACCTAGTGCTACTGAATCTTCCATTGATTCCATACTTGCTGCAACAATATTTTTTACTGGTGCATCAAATGTGTAATCTTTACCTAAATAATTGATTTTAAGTTCTTTTGCATCCGATTCAGAAGAAGCTTCTGTTTTTGTGTCATCTGATTTATTTGTGTCCTCTGCTGCTGATCCACAAGCTGCAAGTGATAGTGCAAAAAGTGCTGCGGCACCCATTTTCCAATATTTTTTCATGATTATGTACCTCCGATTAAATGAAATTGATTCTCAACTACGGTTATAATCCTATCAAAGGATGAATGAGAAATGAATAGAGGTTTGCACATGAAAGTATGGACTTAAAAGTGGTAAATAATTAACAAACAGTACAAGAATGACTATATTAAAGGATTTCTTATTAAATTTAGTAATTAAAATATGGACTTTTTTTAATTAAAAATATGGATTTCTATAATATTGCAATGAAAAAATTGTAAATTGTAAAGTGGATTTGTATGTTCATACATAGTAATGTATAGGCACAGTGACAAGAAAAGAGAGGTTTTAATGATGGATCAATCATTTAAGTTACAATCAGCATTTACGAATTATTGTTATACGATTCATGTATATGTTCCGGACGGAGCAGTTCCTGAAGAAGGGTTTCCGGTTATTTATTTATTAGATGGCGGTTGGTATTTTGATTTCGCAAAAAATATCGTAAAGCTACAATCAAGAAACCATCCAAAAACGTTCGTACAACCTTCTATCATCGTAGCGATTAGTCATCAGGAGGAAGATGTAAGAACGCGTCGCTTTTATGATTTTACTGGGCCAGCTGAACAATATGTTTTTCCAGAACGCACGAAGGGTAAGCATATGGATACAAAAAATTATGGTGGCGCAGAGCAGTTTTTCGCATTTTTACAACAAGAATTAAAGCCAAAAATTTATGAGAAATTTGCTACTAACCGTGAACAAGAAACATTATATGGACATTCTTTAGGTGGTTATTTTGCTATTTGGTGTTATTTGAAGCAGCATGAGGCATTTACACATTATTTAGCGATTAGCCCATCTATCTGGTGGAATGATATGGAATTACTACGCTTTATTGATCAAAAAAGTATAGAAAATCAGCGCTCACTATTTATGGCTGTGGGTGAGCATGAAACCTTCATGGTAACAGAAAGCAAGCAGTTTATTGATAAGTTAGCAGCGTCAGAAGCAGTGTATTATGTGGCACCAGATGAGAACCATGCATCGATTGTACCGACAACGATGAGTCGAGCATTTCGCTCGATTATAAAAAAATAATTAAGAATGATTCTCATTTTCATTGACTAAATGGTATTTTTTTGATTAAAATAGAAAATATACATATACCGGAGAGGAAGATTTCATGTTAGTTCAAATGCGTCGTTTTACAGTTACAGAAGGAAATGCTCATCAATTAGTTGAAAAATTTACAACACAAAAAGCACCTGTTGAAGGCCGAGAAGGTTTTATTGATAAAACGGTATTACAGAAAAAAGTGCGTCGCGGTGAAGAAGAAGTAATTGTCGTTATTCGCTGGGAATCTGAGGATGCATGGAAGGCTTGGGAAAAGAGCCCTGAGCACATTGCCGGCCATCGCAATAATAAGGGGAAAGAACGCCCAGAATTTATTATTAATGTTGATGTGGCTATGTACGAAGTTAAATAACAGACATGTAGCTGAAGTTGCGACAAAGCGAATAATCACGCATTTGTCGTAGCTTTTTGTTTTAGGAGGTACGTATGACTATACAAACAAATGAACTAATCGAATATTTTGCAACATCTACAATTGAATTTCGTAATGCTTTTCAAACGACATTGCCTTCTGGAAAGCTTGATTCGAACCGAAAAACAGCATCTGACGTATGTGGATTTATTATTCCTTTAAAAGGAAATGCGCGTTTTTCATTAGACGGTGTACCGTACCATATCGATCAGCATACGATTGTTCATGCCGGTAGAGATATGAATATTAAAATAAAAACATATGATACAGAGTGGGTTTATGCGGTTATTCACTATGAAGTTATTGAAGCAGACGATAAATTCAAAGGTTTTATTGATAAGCATTTTTCGATTGAGTTAGATAATATGGAGGATATTTTAAAAATTATCGAGCAGTTATTACATAAAAATATGAATCCAGACCACTTCTCTCAATTTGAGCTAAAGGTCATTTTTATGAGTTTAATGAAAGAAATTCTAAATGGCGCAAGAAATAGTCAATATAATTTCACGTTGCAACAAGTAACGAAAATTATTGATTATTTCCACTCTCATTATGAAGAAGAAATTTTTATTAGCGAGGTGGCGGATATGTTTAACATCGATCGTCGCCGTATCGCGTATCTTTTTGAAAAAATTACGGGCATGACACCTGTACAGTATTTAATGCATTATCGTGTATCAAAGGCGAAAGAATTATTAGCGATTACCGATTTAACGATTGCAGAGGTAGCAGAGGCGGTTGGCTATCAAGATAACTTCTACTTTAGTCGTGTCTTTAAAAAGGTGATGCAGCAATCACCAAGTCAATATCGAAAACTTAATAAACGTTAATAGACACAGTATACTCGAACGTGAAAAAATAAGGAATCTGCGATAACTGAGAAATCGGCCATTAATGATGGTTAATTTCTTAGTTATCGCAGTTTTTTTGTAAATAGTATAGAGAAAAATGAAAAATCATACTTTGAGCAATTCCTTACCTTCCTTCATACTGAATACAGATTAGAAAGTAGTGGTTTCTAATAATAGAAAAAAACACCTCAACAATCGAGGTGTTATCGTGCAATAATTACAAAACTATTAAGTGATTGCGGCTGTTGGACCGTATTCATATTGTCGTATAAGGCATCTAATAGTGTTTGAATTAACGGGGGAGCGTCTGAAAATTCTGATTGAATACTATTAGCATAATCTTGTTCCCATGCACCATCTTGTAGATAGCTTGCATCTACTTCTGTGAGTGTACAATTTGTAAAATTCGCTTGCTTTAAGAGTTTTTGAATATGTTTTTTTGTGAAAATGGCTTGAATATTTCCATCATTATCAACATATTGTGAAAATAACGCCAAAATAGTAACAGCAAAAAAATGACTGCTCTGTTCATGCGTATGATAGGTTGTATCCCATTCCGCAAAGCAAAGTTGACTAGTCATAGAGCGAGTATGTTCAAAATACTGAAGTAATTGCGCTTCATCGTGGAAATACCAAGAGCAATGTGAGAAAACAATGGCATCATATTGCTCAGTAGTATCGAGTGATAAAAAATCTGTCTCTAATTGAAATTCAATGCGGGATCCTAAAGGAGACTTCTTAATATTTTCATGGGCTTCCTGTAATGTCATAGGTGCACCGTAATCACCACTTGCAATGTCAATTGCCTTCACAAAACCACTATCACCAACAATATGTGCGAGGGCCATCGTTGTATCACCTTGTCCACAGCCAATTTCTAAAATACGCATACCAGGCTGTAAATTAAATGCTTTGACGAGCGAAAAGCGATGTTGAAGTTGTATTTGTTGAATTGCATCATCTTCATATAGATGATAGGTTTCGACAAATTGTTGTACGGTTTTATTTTTCATATAATGTCTCCTCATTCATGATATAGTAAGTTCATCTGTAAAGAATGGTGGTAAATAGATGAAACAACACTATGATGTCTTATTATTTGATTTAGATGATACAATTTTTGATTTCCAAACTGCGGAGAAAGCCGCCTTTACACAAGTGTTTAAAGAATATGGTTTACGTGCACCTGACTATTTACACGACTATCAATCTGTCAGTAACGGCTTATGGCAACAGTTAGAGCAGCAACAAATTTCACTAACACAATTAGGAAATGAACGTTTTCATCAATTATTTAAGATGCATAAACTGTCATTAGATGCACAGCAATTTAATGATACGTACCTACGCTTTTTAGGTGAACAGCCGTTTTTAATAGAAGGAGCTGTTGCTTTATTTGAGGAACTTCAAGATATTCGTATAGCTGCTGTTTCAAATGGATTTGAGCGTGTGCAACAAGCTAGAATTGCTTTGAGTCCATTTGCTAATAAATTTGAAGAGCTCATCATTTCTGAAACAGTTGGCCATCAAAAGCCTAGCCGAGCAATTTTTGATTATGCTTTTAATACACTTCAAATTAACAATAAAGATACTGTTTTAATGATAGGAGATTCGCTTACATCGGATATTAAAGGTGGACAACATTACGGCATTGATACGTGCTGGTTTAACCCAAATTATAAAGCAAATCATTCGGAAGCGGCCCCAACGTATGAAATTCACCATTTAAGTGAGCTTATCACGATATTAAACGGCTTTTGATTTTGTGAATAAAAGTTTCAAGCCAAAGCCGATTAACACAACACCAGTTGCGCGCTCCATCCACAGTTGAACAGTCGGCGATAATAGCCATTCGCGGATATAATAGAGGCAAATCACATAAAGTGAAAACCAAATGACGGTGCAAACAGCATAGGTGCTACCCATTAATAAAAAATCTCTTGTTGCATGTCGATCGTCTGTAATAAATTGTGGTAAAAACGTTAGAAAAAATACAATAACCTTTGGATTTAAAACATTTGATAAAAAAGCCTCTAAAAAAGCACTATGCTGTTTTTTCGTAGGAGCGGTGGTAGTAGCAACTGTAGGAATCGCTTTCTTAGCCAATAATGCTTTTACACCTAAATAAATTAAATACACAGCACCAACCCATTTGATTATGCCAAATGCTAAGGCAGACTGCATTAGTAATGCAGACAATCCAATTGTTACAGCAATCGTATGAATGAGTGATCCGGCTGTAAAGCCAAGTGCCATTTGAAAGCCATCTCTTGCACCGTTACTGATTGTTCGTTTTGTGATCAGTGCAGTATCTAAACCGGGACTCATTACAACGAAAATGGTCATGACTAAAAATGTAAGCATTACCTATCACCTCGTTTGTATAAAATTTGCAAAATATGTTAATTCACTAGCGTCGCATTAAAATAAATTAACACCTTTGAATAAACTGAATTTTCTGTAATATAATTCAAACACAAAAAAATCCTTTATAATGGTTGGGCGGTAGTA
>NZ_JBHUOR010000126.1:0-36120 GCF_042686175.1 Kurthia populi
AGTTAAGCTCTTTAGCGCCGATGGTAGTTGGGGGTTTCCCCCTGCGAGAGTAGGACGTTGCTAGGCACACCGAAGTACTGACAGAAGTCAGTGCTTTTTTTGTGTTTAAAATATTTTTAAGTGTACTAAAAATTTTTTTCTAAAAAAGATTTAGAAACATTTATTTTTAGAAAATTTTGACTTTCTTCTATTATATATCCAGTTTGTGCGTTTTTTCACATGAGTGTAATTTATCTGAAAATTCTAAAAGTTGCTATTGACAGTAAAAACATCCTCTCGTAATATATTGAGCTATCAACAGAAAACGAAAAATTGGAATGAGGGATGAGCATGAAGGAAGCGTTGAAGAGAGAAGCATTAGCATTGCATGAGCAATACAAAGGGAAGTTGTCAGTTGAGGCAAGTATTCCCGTAAAAGGTATTGAAGAGCTGAGTTTAGTTTATTCACCTGGCGTAGCAGCACCATGTTTAGAAATTCAACAGAATGTAACGAAGGCCTACACGTATACAATGAAAGGTAATCTTGTGGGTGTTGTATCCGATGGTACAGCGGTATTAGGATTAGGAGATATTGGCCCCGAAGCTGCGATGCCGGTGATGGAAGGAAAGGCGCTTCTTTTAAAGCAGTTTGCAGGAATTAATGCCGTACCAATTTGTTTAGATACAAAGGATACGGATGAAATTGTACAAATCGTACGTGCATTGGCACCAACGTTTGGTGCGATTAATCTAGAGGATATTTCAGCTCCGCGTTGCTTTGAAATTGAAGCACGTCTACAGGATTTAGGAATTCCAGTATTCCATGATGACCAACATGGGACGGCAATCGTTGTAGGGGCAGGACTGATTAATGCTCTGAAAATTGTAGGAAAGCAAAAAGAACAAGTTCGTGTTGTAATTAACGGTGCTGGTGCAGCGGGTGTCGCAATTTTAAAGATTTTATTATCTCTTGGTTATCAAGGATCGAATATCGTTGTTTGTGACTCAAAAGGCATTATTTATGAAGGGCGCAAAGAGGGCATGAATTCAGAGAAGAAATATGTGGCGCTTTGGAGTAATACAGCGAATCTAACAGGATCATTAGAAGAGGCAGTTGTGAATGCAGATATCTTTATCGGTGTTTCAGCCCCAAATGTGTTAACAGAGAAAATGATTTCGACGATGAATGTGGATCCAATTATCTTTGCTCTGGCAAATCCAGATCCAGAGGTGACCTATGAAAATGCGCTTGCTTGGGGAGCGAAAGTGATTGCGACAGGACGTTCTGATTATCCGAATCAGATTAATAATATGCTTGCATTCCCAGGTATTTTCCGAGGGGCATTGGATGTGCATGCAACCGCTATTACAGAAGAAATGAAACTTGCAACAATTGAAGCCATTGCAAATCTTGTAACGAGTGACCAGTTAGTAGAAGGCACTGTTGTTCCAAATGTTTTTGAAATCGATGTAACGGAAGCTGTAGCACATGCTGTTCGCCATTGTGCGTATGAAACAGGCATTGCCAAGACGAAAATTCCGGTATTTACAAAATAATAAATGGTTTTCGCAAAAAGAGCGTCAGTTATGTGAAACTGACGCTCTTTTAGTTGTTTTTCGGTACAATAAAAGGTAAGGTAATGGCAAAGAGTTATAAGGAAGTGTACAAGCTTGGCAAAGAAAACCGTATGGTATGAAGTAGAAGAAAATGAAACAATTAGCGAATGTTTGGATAGAATGCAGAAAGATGGCTATATGCCTGCAGGACGAAAAGAGGAACCGTTATTTGAAATGATTGACGGGAATCCAGTACCAGTTCGCCAATTGATTAAATTCAAAGGTCTTTTGATTGAAAGTGACGAAAAATAGATAAAAAATACGAACGATTGAATTTTTTAAAATTTAATTGTTCGTTTTTTATTGACTTCTTTACGTAGCGTTGTTAGAATGGCAATGAAAACAATATATCCCACATATATGCTAGAGGATTGGCTCTAGTGTCTCTACCCGACACCGTAAATGTTGGACTATGCGGGAAAGCAAGCACTTAGGAATATTGCGCTCGAGTTCACAGAGGGGGACTTGTCGCTTTCGTTGATCCTTGAGTAACTAGCTTTTCCACATATGTGTGTAGAGCTGACGTTATTTGGGGATTTTTTATTTGTCTAAAGGAGCGTATATAACATGAATCCGAAAATTGGTGTCATTATGGGAAGTTCTAGTGATTGGGAAACAATGAAGCATGCGTGTGACATTCTTGATGAGCTAGCAATTCCTTATGAAAAACGAGTAGTATCCGCACATCGTACTCCTGATTTAATGTTTGAGTATGCTGAGAGAGCACGCGAACGTGGTATCGAAGTAATCATTGCAGGTGCAGGTGGTGCAGCGCATTTACCAGGTATGGTTGCTGCGAAAACAACATTACCGGTCATTGGTGTACCGGTTCAATCTCGCGCATTAAACGGTTTAGATTCATTACTTTCAATTGTTCAAATGCCTGGTGGTGTACCGGTAGCAACAGTAGCAATTGGGAAAGCTGGAGCGACAAATGCCGGCTTGCTAGCAGCACAAATTTTATCAACGACAGACAAAGACATCACAGAAAAACTTGAAGCACGTCGTTTAGAAATGAAAGCAAAAGCAATGGAAAGTACAGGTGACCTACAGTGACGGCAACAATCTATCCAGGACAAACAATCGGCATTATCGGTGGAGGTCAGCTAGGTCGTATGATGGCATTAGCTGCAAAGGAAGCAGGATTTAAAATTGCTGTACTTGAACCTTCAATGGATTCTCCATGTGGCCAAGTCGCAGACATCCGCATCGTCGCACCATATGATGATGAGGCGGCACTTGAAGAATTAGCAGAAGTAAGTGATGTGATCACATACGAATTTGAAAACATCGATTACGAAGGATTAAAACGTTTAACTGAAATTGCTTATGTTCCACAAGGTGCAGAGCTTGTACGCACGACACAAGATCGTATTTTAGAGAAGGCTGCAATTACGGAAGCAGGCAGTCCTGTCGCACCGTATATTGTCGCTAATGATTACCAAGAACTTTTAGCGAAAGTCCAAGAAGTTGGGTATCCATGTGTAGTGAAAACAGCGCGTGGTGGCTATGATGGTAAAGGGCAGCAAACATTGAAATCAGCAGCAGATCTTGTTGGAGCAGAAGTATTATTTGAACACTCTGCCTGTGTTGCTGAAGCTTTCGTACCGTTTGTAATGGAAGTATCTGTTATCGTACAGCGTAATCCGCAAGGCGAAACGTATTGCTTACCAATGGGTGAAAATATACATGTCAATCACATCCTACACGAAACGATTGTACCGGCGCGTGTTGAGGCAAAAACACTTCAGCAAGCAGAAGAGGAAGCCATTAAAATTGCGGATGCACTGAACTTAATCGGTACACTAGCAGTTGAAATGTTCGTGCTAGAAGATGGCTCGATTGTCATTAACGAATTAGCGCCACGTCCTCATAACTCAGGGCATTATTCAATTGAAGCTTGCAACATTTCACAGTTCCATCAACATATTCGCGCGGTATGTGGCTGGCCACTTCGTAAGCCGAAGTTACATGCACCATCGATTATGGTCAATGTGTTAGGTCAACATGTCGTACCGGTGATTAATTCGATTGGGAAGTATCCTGATTGGTCGATTCATTTATACGGAAAATCAGAAGCAAAGAACAATCGTAAAATGGGACATGTTACAATAATGACGGATGATATTAATCATACCTTAGAGGAAATTAATCAATCTGCTATTTGGGCAGAATAAAAGGGAGAACATTATACAATGATCGCACGTTATACTCGTCCTGAAATGGGCGCCATTTGGACAGAACAAAACCGTTATCAAGCATGGCTTGAAGTTGAAATTTTAGCTTGTGAAGCATGGTCAGAGCTAGGCGTTATTCCTAAAGAAGACGTTCAAAAATTACGTGAGAATGCTTCATTCGATATCGAACGTATTTTAGAAATCGAAAAAGAAACACGTCATGACGTTGTAGCATTCACTCGTGCCGTTTCTGAAACATTAGGCGACGAACGTAAATGGGTACACTACGGCTTAACTTCTACAGACGTAGTTGATACAGCTCTTTCTTATCAAATTAAACAAGCAAATGAAATTATCCGTAAAGACATCCAAAACTTCATCGACATCATTGCTGCTAAAGCAAAAGAGCATAAGATGACTGTTTGTATGGGCCGTACACACGGTGTTCATGCAGAGCCAACAACTTTCGGTTTAAAACTAGCTTTATGGCATGAAGAAATGCTTCGTAATCAAGCGCGCTTTGAAGCGGCTGCTAAAACAATCGAAGCTGGTAAAATTTCAGGTGCGGTAGGTACATACGCAAATATCGATCCGTTCGTTGAAAAATTCGTATGTGAAAAATTAGGCCTAACAGCAGCGCCAATTTCTACACAAACACTTCAACGTGATCGTCATGCTGAATACTTCTCAGTGTTAGCATTAATCGCAACATCAATTGAAAAATTCGCTACGGAGGTTCGTGGTTTACAAAAATCAGAAACTCGTGAAGTAGAAGAAGGCTTCGCTAAAGGTCAAAAAGGCTCTTCAGCAATGCCTCATAAACGTAACCCAATCGGTTCTGAAAACATGGTAGGGATGGCTCGCCTAGTACGCGGTCACATGCTTACTGCTTACGAAAATGTTCCATTATGGCATGAGCGCGATATCTCTCACTCTTCAGCAGAGCGCGTAATCATTCCAGATACAACAATTGCAATCAACTACATGTTAAACCGTTTCGGTAACATCGTGAAAAACTTAACTGTGTTCCCAGAAAATATGAAACGCAATATGACACGTACATTCGGTCTAATCTACTCTCAACGTGTATTATTAGCACTTATCGAAAAAGGTCTTTCTCGTGAAGAAGCTTACGATACAGTACAACCGCTTACTGCACGTTCTTGGGATGAGCAAATTCAGTTCCGTCCATTAGTAGAAGAAAACGAAAAAATCTCTTCTCTACTTTCTGCAGAAGAAATTGACGATTGCTTCGATTATAATTACCACCTAAAAAATGTGGATATGATTTTCGATCGTCTTGGTCTTAACGATTAATACTTGCTTTAATAATGTCAGCACACAGTGAGTGCGCTGACATTCTATTTTCAAAATTTTGATTATTCAATAAATTATTATCCTACGGGGGAATTCAAAGTGGAAAAAGGTCAACTTTTATACGAAGGTAAAGCAAAACGATTATATGCAACAGATACAGAAGACGTTTTATACGTTGAGTACAAAGATAGCGCAACAGCATTTAACGGTGAAAAGAAAGCTGAAATTGCTGGTAAGGGCGTACTAAACAATAGCATTACATCATTGATTTTCGACAAATTAAAAGCAGCTGGCATTGAGTCTCACTTTATCGAGAAACTAAACGATAATGATCAATTAGTTAAAAAAGTCGACATTATTCCAATTGAAGTTGTAGTCCGTAACATTGTAGCGGGTAGCCTTTCAAAACGTTTAGGCATCGAAGAGGGTACCGTCCTTCCTCGCACCATTGTCGAATACTACTACAAAGATGATGATTTAGGTGACCCAATCATCAACAACGAGCATATTGATATTTTAGGCATCGCATCAGAAGAAGAAGTTCAAGCCTTATATGAAAAAGCACAACAAGTGAATGATGTCATGGCCCCATTCTTCAAGGAAATCGGCGTAACATTAGTCGACTTCAAATTAGAGTTTGGTCGTGATGCACAAGGTAACGTATTATTAGCAGATGAAATTTCACCTGACACTTGCCGTCTTTGGGATACGGAAACGAATCAGCATTTAGATAAAGATGTATTCCGCCGTGGTTTAGGTGACTTAACAGAGGTTTATAAAATTATTCTTTCTCGTCTAGGAGGACAAGCTTAACATGAAAAAGGTCAAAGTATACGTAACATTACGCGAAAGTGTTTTAGATCCACAAGGCTCAGCAGTAATGGGCTCACTACACAACATGGGGTACGATGAAGTACAAGATGTACGCATCGGTAAATTCTTAGAATTACAGCTTGCTGACGCAGAACGCGATGTTGATACTGCAGTCAAAGAAATGTGTGAAAAATTACTAACGAATACAGTCATCGAAGACTACCGTTACGAAGTCGAGGAGGCTAACTAACATGAAATTCGCAGTACTCGTATTCCCTGGGTCGAACTGTGATTTAGACATGTATCACGCAATCAAGGACGAACTTGGCGAAGAAGCAGAATATGTTTGGCATGACGAAACAGATTTAAGCGCATATGATGGCATTTTAGTACCAGGTGGTTTCTCTTACGGTGACTACTTACGCTGCGGCGCAATGGCGAACCAATCAAATGTTATGAAAGAAGTAAAAAAAGCCGCTGAAGCTGGTAAGCCAGTACTAGGCGTTTGTAACGGATTCCAAATCTTAACGGAAGCGGGTCTTTTACCAGGTGCACTTCTACGTAACCGCGACTTGAAATTCATCTGCAAAACAGTGGAACTCAAAGTAGAAAATAACCATACATTATTTACAAATGGTTATAACAGCGATGAAGTGATCTCTATTCCAATCGCTCACGGTGAAGGAAATTACTACTGTGACGACGCGACATTAAAGCAATTACAAGACAATAATCAAATTGTCTTCACGTATAATGGTGAAAACCCAAATGGTAGTTTAGAAAACATCGCAGGTATCGTCAACGAACGCGGCAATGTGCTTGGTATGATGCCTCACCCAGAGCGCGCAGTAGACGAGCTTATCGGCGGTGCAGATGGTCTTAATTTATTCAAATCAATTGTAAAACAGTGGAGGGAATCAAATGTCAACTAAGCTTGAGCCAACAGCGGAGCAAATCAAAGAACAACAAATGTATGCAGATTTAGGTATGAGCGACAGCGAGTTTGCCCTTGTTGAAGAGATTTTAGGACGCTTACCAAACTGGACAGAACTTGGTCTGTTTTCAGTAATGTGGTCAGAACACTGCTCTTACAAAAACTCTAAGCCGGTTCTTCGTAAATTCCCAACAGAAGGTCCACAAGTATTACAAGGTCCTGGTGAAGGTGCCGGAATCGTTGATATCGGTGATAACCAAGCGGTTGTATTCAAAATGGAATCGCATAATCACCCATCAGCAATCGAGCCTTACCAAGGTGCTGCAACAGGCGTCGGCGGTATTATCCGTGACGTATTCTCAATGGGTGCACGCCCTGTTGCGATGTTAAACTCATTACGCTTTGGTGAACTAGATGCATCAAAACGTGTGAAGTATTTATTTGAAGAAGTTGTTGCTGGTATCGCAGGCTATGGGAACTGTATCGGGATTCCAACAGTAGGTGGCGAAATTCAATTCGACCCTTGCTACGAAGGAAATCCATTAGTTAATGCGATGTGTGTCGGCTTAATCGACCATGATGATATTCAAAAAGGTATCGCAGCGGGTGTTGGCAATACGGTAATGTACGTAGGTGCTAAAACAGGTCGTGACGGTATCCACGGTGCGACATTTGCATCGGAAGAACTAACAGAAACATCAGACGAAAATCGCCCAGCTGTTCAAGTGGGTGACCCATTCATGGAAAAACTGCTATTAGAAGCTTGTCTTGAATTAGTTAAGTTTGATAGCTTAGTTGGGATTCAAGATATGGGTGCCGCTGGTCTAACATCGTCTGCATCAGAAATGGCATCAAAAGCCGGCTCTGGTATTGAAATGAATTTAGACTTAGTGCCTCAACGTGAAACAGGTATGACAGCATATGAAATGATGCTATCAGAATCGCAAGAGCGTATGCTTGTTGTCGTGAAAAAGGGTGAAGAACAACCAATCGTTGATCTATTCGCAAAATACGGTCTTGATGCAGTATCTGTTGGTGTCGTAACAGATGATAAACAATTCCGCTTATTACATCACGGTGAGGTTGTAGCAGATGTTCCAGTTGATGCATTAGCAGAGGATGCACCTGTTTACCACAAACCATCAGCTGTTCCAGCTTACTACGAGGAATTCCAACAAATGGAAAATGAGGAGCCTCAAGTAGCAGATTATAAAGAAACATTACTAGCATTATTACAACAACCAACAATCGCTTCAAAAGAGTGGGTTTATGGTCAATATGATCATCAAGTACGTACATCAACTGTTGTGGCTCCTGGTAGTGATGCAGCCGTTATTCGTGTACGTGGTACAAATAAAGGATTAGCGATGACAACAGACTGTAACTCTCGCTATATTTATTTAGATCCTGAAGTGGGCGGTAAAATCGCTGTAGCAGAAGCAGCACGTAATATTATCGCATCAGGTGGTCAGCCACTTGCTATTACAGACTGCTTAAACTTCGGTAATCCAGAGAAGCCTGAAATCTTCTGGCAAATCGAAAAATCAGCAGACGGGATCTCAGATGCTTGTCGCGCATTAAACGCACCAGTTATCGGTGGGAATGTATCTCTTTACAACGAACGTAGTTCAGAAGCAATCTACCCAACACCAACAATTGGTATGGTTGGTTTAGTAGAGGACCTGGCACATGTAACAACACAAGAAGCGAAGCAAGCGGGCGATGTTGTATACGTTATCGGTGAAACAGCAACGGAATTCGGTGGCTCAGAGCTTCAAAAATTAACAAATGATGGTAAAGTATTTGGCTTAGCACCTGCGATTGATTTAGATGTAGAACATGCACATCAACAATCATTATTACAAGCAATCAAAGCGGGCGTTGTTCAATCTGCACATGATGTAGCAGAGGGCGGTTTAGCAGTAGCGTTTGCTGAAACAGTATTCGGTACACAACTTGGTGCAGAAGTAGAACTTACAGGCTCTGCAACGACTGCTTTATTCGCTGAATCACAATCACGCTTTGTTGTAACAGTTGCACAAGAAAAAGCAGCACGATTTGAAGAAATCGTTCCTGCTGCAAATAAAGTGGGGATCATTACGCCAAATGCTGATCTTGTGATTAAAGGAACAGATGGAACAACTTATGTAGAGGGCGCCGTAGCAGAATTCCATGACGCTTGGAGAGGAGCTATCACATGCTTGCTGAACTCAGAGGCTTAAACGAAGAATGTGGTGTGTTTGGTATTTGGAATAATCCAGATCCGGCACAATTAAGTTATTATGGGCTCCATGCTTTACAACATCGTGGGCAAGAGGGCGCTGGTATTGTCGTATCAGACCGTGAACGCTTACGTGCTGTAAAGGGTGAAGGGTTAGTTAACGATGTTTTTGACGAAGAAAAATTACGCGCTGTTGAAGGTACTGCTGCCATTGCACATGTTCGCTATGCGACAGCTGGTGGCAATGGTATCGAAAATGTTCAACCGTTATTATTCCACTCTTCGACAGGTAGCTTGTCGATTGCTCATAACGGGAACTTAGTAAACGCGAATCGTTTAAAAAAGCATCTTGAGCGTCAAGGAAGCATTTTCCATTCTAGTTCGGATACAGAAGTTGTCGCGCATTTAATTAAGCGCTCAACATTACTACCATTTAAAGAAAAAGTGAAAAGTGCATTGAATTTATTAATCGGTGCCTATTCATTTTTAGTGATGACAAAGGACGAAATGATTGTGGCACGTGACCCGCAAGGCTTACGTCCACTAGCATTAGGCAAGCTAGGTGAAGGCTATGTTGTCGCATCTGAAACATGCGCCTTTGATTTAATCGGTGCATCGTATGTGCGTGATGTCGAGCCGGGTGAATTATTAGTCATTAATGATGACGGTATTAAGTCGGAGCGCTTTGCAGTCGAAACGAATCGTGCGATGTGTGCGATGGAATATGTCTACTTAGCACGTCCGGACTCAGATATTGATGGCATTAACGTGCATATGGCACGCAAACGTATGGGGCGTCAATTAGCACGTGAATGTGCACATATCGAAGCGGATGTTGTAACAGGTGTGCCTGACTCAAGTATTTCCGCAGCGATTGGTTTTGCTGAAGAAAGTGGTCTGCCATATGAGCTAGGTTTAATTAAAAACCGCTATGTTGGTCGTACATTTATTCAACCAACACAGGAGCTACGTGAACGCGGTGTAAAAATGAAATTATCACCCGTTGTGCAAGTTGTTAAAGGCAAACGTGTTGTCATGGTCGATGACTCCATCGTACGTGGTACAACGTCTCGTCGTATTGTAACGATGCTAAAAGAAGCGGGCGCAGCAGAAGTACATGTTGTGATCAGTTCACCACCGATGTCGAATCCTTGCTACTACGGCATTGACACTTCATCAAGTGAGGAATTAATTGCTTCGACAAAAACAGTTGAAGAAATTCGCGACACAATTGGTGCGGATTCCTTAACATTTTTATCTCCTGAGGGCATGATTGAAGCGACAGAGCGTCCATTTGATGAACAAAATCGTGGTCTATGTCTTGCTTGCTTCACAGGTGAATATCCAACACAAATCTTTGCAGATACCGTACTACCACACGAAAAAGAGTTACAAAACTAAGGAGGAACTTATTGTGTCAAAAGCATATGAACAAGCTGGCGTAAATATCGAAGCTGGTTATGAAGCAGTACAACGTATGAAATCACATGTAGCCCGCACAGAACGTAAAGGCATTATGGGAACATTTGGGGGATTCGGAGGTATGTTTGATTTATCTTCGTTAAACTTAAAAGAACCTGTCTTAATTTCAGGTACTGACGGTGTTGGTACGAAATTAAAGCTCGCATTTATGGTCGATAAACATGACACAATTGGTGTAGATGCTGTGGCGATGTGCGTCAATGACATCGTTGCACAAGGTGCAGAGCCTCTTTATTTCTTAGACTATGTAGCGGTAGGTAAGGCAGTTCCTGCAAAAATCGAACAAATCGTTAAAGGTGTAGCCGATGGTTGTGTACAATCGGGTGCTGCATTAATCGGTGGTGAAACGGCTGAGATGCCAGGTCTATACGATGAGGATGAGTATGATTTAGCTGGTTTTGCAGTAGGGGCTTGTGAGAAGAAGGATATTGTAACAGGTGAGCGTATTGCTGAAGGTGATGTCTTAGTTGGGCTTGCATCAAGCGGTGTTCATTCAAACGGTTATTCATTAGTGCGTAAAATTGTTTTTGCGGATAAAGGCTATACACCGGAGCAAATCGTAGAAGGCTACGAAGATCTTGGTCCAATTGGTGAAGCATTATTAACACCAACGAAAATTTACGCGAAACCGGTTCTTGATATGTTAAAAGAGGCGGATGTGCATGGTATGGCACACGTAACAGGTGGCGGCTTCTATGAAAATCTTCCACGTATGATGCCAGAAGGTCTTGCGACAGAAGTAGAGCTTGGTTCATGGCCTGTGTTACCGATTTTTGATTTCTTAGCGGAGCAAGGCGAGCTAAAACAAAAAGATTTGTTCAACGTATTTAATATGGGGATTGGCTATGTGTTAGCAGTTCCTGCAGCGGACGTTGAAAAAGTAATTGCTGTAGCAGCGCGTCATGGCGAAAAAGCATACAAAATCGGTCAAGTGGTTGCAGGCGAAGGCGTTGTCTTCAAAGGCGAGCATGATGGGAGTCTTGCGTAATGAAGAGCATCGCAGTTTTTGCATCAGGTAGCGGCTCAAACTTTCAGGCGATTCAAGAGGGGATTGAGCGTGGTGACATCGATGCGACGATTAAGGTCGTTGTGACAGATAAGCCAGGTGCCTATGTGACAGAGCGAGCAGCAGCGAAAAATATCCCTGTATTAGCACTTAGTCCAAAAGCATATGACTCAAAGGAAGCGTATGAGCAGGCGATTTTAGCCGAGCTTCGTAAAAATGAAGTGGAGTTTTTAGTGCTAGCTGGCTATATGCGTCTGATTGGCGCTACATTACTTGAAGCCTATCCTAATCATATTATTAATATTCATCCATCACTTCTTCCTTCATTCCCAGGGAAAGATGCGATCGGGCAGGCACTAGCACATGGTGTCAAAATCACTGGTGTGACCGTGCACTATGTAGATGCAGGAATGGATACAGGACGCATCATTATGCAGCGTGCCGTTGATGTAGTAGAAGGCAACCGCGAGGAAACGGAAGCGGCGATTCATGCGATTGAGCATCAATTATATACAGAAGTGTTAAAATATTTGTTCAATTCTAGTGAAAATCGTGTAAGATAGAATTATCAAAACTTTATTATATTAGTAGAGTAAAGTGTTTGTGCGTACAGGCACTTTATGATGCTAAATTGCTGTACATAATCTAAGGAGGAACTTATTGTGACGAAAAGAGCATTAATCAGTGTTTCTGATAAAACAGGCATTTTAGAATTTGCGAAGGAATTAGAAACATTAGGCTATGAAATTTTATCAACTGGTGGTACAAAAAAACATTTACAAGAAAATGGTGTAGCAGTAACGGCTGTCGACGAAGTAACAAACTTCCCAGAAATTCTTGGCGGTCGTGTAAAAACACTGAACCCATTAATCCATGGCGGTCTTCTTGCAAAATTTGATGACCCAGAACACCAAGCACAAATGGACGAACATGGCATCGCGCCAATCGAAATCGTTTGTGTAAATCTTTATCCATTCGTTGAAACGATTTCAAAACCAAACGTAGAATTTGCTGATGCAATCGAAAATATCGATATCGGTGGTCCTACAATGCTACGCTCAGCAGCGAAAAACCAAAAATATGTGTCTGTAATCGTTGATGCAACAGATTACCCGGCAGTATTAGCGGAATTAAAAGCAGACGGTCAAACAACACTTGAAACACGCCGTCGTTTAGCTGCAAAAGTATTCCGTCACACAGCGGCTTACGATTCATACATCTCAAACTACCTAACAGACTATGTAGGCGAAGAGTTCCCAGATCAATTAACACTAACATACGAATTAAAACAAACATTACGCTACGGTGAAAATCCTCACCAAAAAGCGGCATTCTATCAAAAACGTCTAGCTTCTGATTTCTCAGTAGCATATGCGGAGCAATTGCATGGGAAAGAACTTTCTTATAACAATATTCAAGATGCCAATGCAGCACTTCAAATTGTAAAAGAATTTACACAACCAGCAGCAGTTGCTGTGAAACATATGAACCCATGTGGCGTAGGTGTAGGTGAAACAATTGCGGAAGCATTCAACGAAGCATACGAAGCAGATTCAACATCAATCTTCGGTGGTATTGTCGCGCTTAACCGTGAAGTGGATGCACAAACAGCTGAAAAACTTGCGGGTATTTTCTTAGAAATTATCATTGCCCCTTCATTCTCACAAGAGGCGATTGAAAAGCTAACAGTGAAGAAAAACATTCGCTTACTAACCATTTCATTCGACCAAAATACAAAAGACAAATTCAATACAGTATCTGTTGAAGGTGGCTTACTAGTACAAGAGCCAGACCGCAACGGTTTTGACGAAGCAGATATTCAAGTAGTAACAGACCGCGAACCAACAGAAGCAGAATGGGCAGCACTAAAACTGGGCTGGTCTGTTGTGAAGCATGTGAAATCAAATGCAATCGTTGTAACTGACGATAAAATGACATTAGGTGTAGGTGCTGGTCAAATGAACCGCGTAGGCTCTGCGAAAATTGCTTTAGAGCAAGCAGGCGAAAAAGCAAAAGGTGCTGCATTAGCATCGGATGCATTCTTCCCAATGCCTGACACAGTAGAAGAAGCGATTAAAGCAGGCATTACAGCGATTATCCACCCAGGTGGTTCAAAACGTGATCAAGATTCAATCGACGTAGCAAACGCCGCAGGTATCACAATGGTAACGACTGGCGTACGTCACTTTAAACACTAGAATTTACGGTATGACACAACTGAGAGGCTAGGATACACTTACTAATCTAAGGAAGGTGTTCCGGCCTCTTTTTTAAATCAAAGGAGGAAATGACACGTGAAAGTTCTTGTAATCGGAAGCGGTGGCCGCGAGCATGCCATTGCAAAACAATTTAATGATTCACCATCAGTTGAGGAAGTATTTGTAGCACCAGGAAATGATGGAATGAAAAATGATGCAACGGTTGTTGGTATTGCACAAAATGATTTCAAAGCATTGATTGAGTTTGTGAAGGCAAATGATGTGGTGCTAACATTTGTTGGTCCAGAACAACCACTTGCAGAAGGAATTGTGGACGCATTTACAGCAGAGGACTTACGTATTTTTGGTCCAACACAGGCAGCCGCACAAATCGAGGGCTCTAAATCCTTTGCAAAGGAATTAATGGCAAAATACGATATCCCAACAGCCGCTTATGCGACGTTTACGGATGCAGAGGAAGCAGCGTTATATATTCAAAAACAGGGCGCGCCAATCGTCGTAAAAGCGGATGGTCTTGCGGCTGGTAAGGGCGTTATTGTAGCGATGACAGAACGTGAAGCTATTGAAGCGGTACGTGATATGATTGGCAATCAACGCTTTGGTGAATCTTCATCACGTGTTGTAATCGAAGAATTTTTAGACGGTGAAGAATTCTCATATATGTCCTTTGTACATGATGGACAGATTTATCCGATGGTGATTGCGCAGGATCATAAACGTGCGTATGACGGCGATAAAGGGCCAAATACAGGCGGTATGGGGGCTTATTCACCCGTACCTCAAATCTCTGATGAAGTCGTAAAACGTGCGTATGATGAAATTGTCGTACCGACTGTTGCGGCAATGGAACAAGAAGGAAAATCCTTTACCGGTATTTTATATGCGGGCTTAATTTTAACAGAGGACGGACCAAAAGTAATCGAGTTTAACGCACGCTTTGGTGATCCTGAAACACAGGTTGTGCTACCGCGTATGGCCTCTGATTTTGGTGAATTTATGATGGCACTGCTTGATAAAAAGCCATTTGATTTACAATGGTCGGATAAGGCAATGCTAGGTGTCGTGATTGCATCTGAGGGTTATCCGGGTACAGTGGAAAAAGGGAATGCACTACCAGATTTGACAGCATTAGCAGCGAAGTATCCAGTATTTCATGCGGGTACGAAGCAAGAAGGCGAACAATTTGTTGGGAATGGTGGACGTGTTCTTTTAGTGGCTGCACAGGCAGATAGTTTAAAAGAAGCACAGGCAGAAGTGTATGCAGCGATTCAGGACATACAGTGGCCGAACTTCTTCTATCGTCATGATATTGGTTGGCGAACATTTCAGTAATGTAAATATTTAAGCTATCCGAGTACTAGGGATAGCTTTTTTTTATGCATATATGGCATAATTATACCTATTAATGATAACGCTTACATTAACTTACTTATTTTGTGAACACCTTGTTAACGAATGAGTGAAGGCATGTTTAATTTATAGGCCATATGATACGATACAACATATGATGTCTAAAAAGTATGAATCGAACATAATATATGCACAAAAATAATAAAGAAAGAGGTGGGAGAAATGCTTGAGCCAACTTGGAAACTACAGGATTTACATCAACAGGCAGACGTATTGGACGGTAAAAAAGGGCCGTCAATACTTTTAATGAATGCACGCTATTTACATAGCACACTAAAACAATGGTTGCAGGGGAATATTTGGATTGAGGGAGAGCGCATTGTTTACGCGGGTCCAGATATGCCAAAAAATCTAGAGGGTACAGAAGTGGTAGAGATGTCAGGGAAAACACTTGTACCAGGATATATCGAACCACATGTTCATCCATTCCAGCTATACAATGCCGTTACATTTGCAGACTTTGCAGCACAAACAGGAACGACAACGATGCTTTGTGATAACTTAACGTTTTATTTGAATATGAAAAATGATACAGCATTTCACCTGCTGGATGAATTGAAAAAATTACCGTTTACGTTTTATTGGTGGGTACGCTTAGATTCCCAAACACAAATGATTCGTGAGCATAACTTATTCTCAGGGCATGCACTTAAAGAATGGGGGAAGCGACCAGATGTATTAATGGCGGGAGAACTGACGTCATGGCCGCGTTTAGTAGACGGGGATGACCAGCTACTTTACTGGCTACAACTTGCGAGCACATACGGTAAAAAAATCGAGGGGCATTTACCGGGTGCTTCTGAAAAAACATTAGCGAAAATGAAATTGTTTGGCATTGATGGGGACCATGAATCGATGACATTTGATGAAGTGAAGCGTCGTTTATTGCATGGTTATGATGTGACATTACGTTATTCATCGATTCGCCCAGACTTACCAGACATTTTACGCGATATAGTGGCAGAGCAATGGACAGCTTATGACCACTTAATGCTAACAACAGATGGTTCGATGCCTCACTTCCATGTGGATGGGTTAATGGACAAATGCATTCGCGTCGCACTTGAAGCGGGTGTACCGCCGATTGAAGCGTACCAAATGGCATCTTACAATACAGCGCGCTATTATAATCTTGATAAATACCAGGGCTTTATCGCGACGGGCCGCTTAGCAAATATTAATGTGTTAGAGGATGAATTCCATCCAACGCCTGTCAGTGTATTATCAAAGGGTCAATGGTTAAAGCGTGATAATAAACAGGTGCGTTCACTGAATGATTTCTCACTCAACGACTATCATCAGCCATTGACGCTTGATTTTGATCTGACCGAGGATGATTTCCAGTTCTCGATGCCATTTGGAATTGAGATGGTTAATGATGTCATTACGAAGCCCTACAGCATTAACTTACATGTGAATGAAGGGGACCTTGAAAAAGGTCATGATGAATGTTTCCTTGTGCTCGTTGACCGCTATGGTAAATGGCGTGTTAATACGATGTTAAAAGGTTTTGCGACGCATTTAGATGGCTTTGCCTCAAGCTATTCAATTACGGGCGATATTATTTTAATCGGGAAAAATACAACATCGATGATGCGCGCGTTCCGTGAAGTCCGTACTATGCAAGGCGGTATCGTTGTTGTAGAAGGCAATGAAGTTATTGAAAAAATGGAGCTGAAACTCGATGGTATTATGTCAGATAAGTCAATGGATGACCTCATCGTTGAGGAAGCACGTATCGTTAATGCCGTAAAAGAACGTGGCTATAAACATGGGGATTTAATCTATACTTTATTGTTCCTACAGGCGACGCATTTACCGTATATTCGCATTACACAGCGCGGCATTTTTGACGTTATGAAAAAACAGGTACTATTCCCTTCAGTTATGCGCTAACTTTCCCTTTCACACGTTGAAGTGCGACACTTTTACAGGTGAAAGTAATTTTACTTTTCTCTCACACTTTAACGTGCTAAAATAAAGAGGAATTATAGTAAAAATCTTGCCCGGACTGTGGGAGGAGGATTCTTATGCAAATTGAGAAAATTCGTGGTCATCAAACAGAACAACTTTTTAAAGCCATTTTAGAATTAAAAGATATTGAAGAATGCTATCAATTTTTTGATGACTTATGCACAATTAGTGAAATTCAATCACTATCACAACGTTTTGAAGTAGCTCATTTACTACGTTTGAAAAAAACATACGAAGCGATTAAAAATGAAACTGGCGCATCTACTGCGACAATTTCACGCGTACGTCGCTGCTTCGATTATGGAAATGATACGTATGATGAAATGTTGGGTCGTCTTTATCCAGACGAAAAAAGCTACGCAGAAGCAACACGAAAATAGACACAAGAAAAGGCCTGTCCTACACATTTACAAAAGTAGGATGAGGCCTTTTTCTATTCGCAGTAAGACGTTAGACAAGGTATACTAAGAGAATAGAAAATTGATAAAGGTGGAGAACGATGGAATTTCAACAGTGGAAGCATGTCTTCAAGCTAGATCCTGCAAAGGACATCGACGACGAGGCACTAGAGAGGCTATGTGAGTCAGGGACAGACGCTATTTTAGTTGGCGGTACGGATAACATTACAATCGATGGTGTACTCGACTTATTAGCTCGTGTGCGCCGTTTTTCTGTGCCAGTCGTATTAGAGGTTTCAGATTTAGAATCAATTACACCTGGCTATGACTTCTATTTCATTCCAACGGTCTTAAATAGTACAAATACGACGTTTGTGAAAGATTTACATCATGCTGCGATTAAAGAATACGGCATGTTTATGAACTGGGATGAAATTGTTGCAGAAGGCTACTGTGTATTAAATCCTGACTGTAAAGTGGCGAAGTTAACGGAAGCCAAGACAGATTTAGAGGATGAAGATGTTGTAGCGTATGCACAAATGGCAGAGGAGTTATTTCATTTGCCGATTTTCTACATGGAATATAGCGGCACATATGGCGACCCAGATCTTGTCTACGAAGTGAGTCGTGTGCTAACGAAGACGAAGTTAATTTATGGCGGTGGCATTACCTCGGTTGAGCAGGCGAAGGCAATGGCTAGTTATGCAGATATCGTCGTTGTAGGAAATGTGATTTATGATGATTTGAAAACCGCATTGAAAACAGTGAAAGCTGTTCAGGAAATGTGTTAAAATAAGAACAAATGTTTGTAAAGGATGGTGCAAAATGGACCAACTAACGAAAAATTTATTGAACGGTATGAATAAAGAACAAGCACAGGCAGTCCAAGCAACGGAAGGACCCCTGCTAATTATGGCAGGTGCCGGTTCTGGTAAAACACGCGTGCTAACACATCGTATTGCGTATTTAGTAATTGAAAAAATGGTGAATCCATGGAATATTTTAGCGATTACCTTTACGAATAAAGCGGCACGTGAAATGCGTGAACGTATTGACGGTCTACTAGGTAATGGTACAGGTCAGCAAATGTGGGTATCTACATTCCACTCGATGTGTGTGCGTATTTTACGTCGCGATATCGACCGGATTGGCTTTAGTAAAAACTTCACGATTTTAGATACGACAGACCAATTAACAGTTATCAAAAATGTATTAAAAGAACAAAATATTGACCCAAAACAATATGACCCGCGCATGCTATTAAATGCGATTAGTTCTTCAAAAAATGAATGCATTTCGCATCGTGAGTATAAGGCAGCGGCAAGTGAAAATAATCCACATGAAAAAACGGTTGCCAATGTCTATGAAGGTTATCAACGTCGATTAGAGAAAAACCAAAGTCTTGATTTCGATGATTTAATTATGATGACCATTCGTTTATTTGAAGAAGTACCAGAAGTATTAGCGTTTTATCAAGATAAATTCCAGTATATTCACGTTGATGAATATCAAGATACGAACCACTCGCAGTACAAGCTTGTAAAAATGATGGCGTCTAAATTCCAAAACATTTGCGTTGTGGGGGATTCAGATCAATCAATTTACCGCTGGCGTGGTGCGGATATTACGAATATTTTATCGTTTGAAAAAGATTATCCAACAGCTAAAACAATTATGTTAGAGCAAAACTATCGTTCGACCAAAACGATTTTAGCGGCGGCCAATAGCGTTATTAAAAATAACTCAAGTCGTTTTCCAAAAGAATTACGTACGGAAAATGAGGAAGGCGCAAAAATTACATTAAATCGTTCATACGATGAAAAAGCCGAAGCACAATTTGTCGTGAAAACGATTCAAGAGGCGATGCGTGATGGCTATAACGCGGATGATTTTGCCATTCTTTACCGTACAAATGCACAGTCACGTGTAATGGAAGAAATGCTTGTGAAATCAAATATGACGTACACAATCGTTGGCGGCACGAAGTTCTATGACCGTAAAGAGATTAAAGATTTATTAGCTTACTTACGATTGATTGCGAATAATGATGATGATCTAGCACTTGCGCGTATCATCAATGAACCGAAGCGTAGTATTGGAGCGACGTCATTTGAGCGCATGATGCAGTTTGCATTTGAGCAGGATCGTTCGATTTTTGATGCACTACGTGAAGTTGATTTTATGGGGTTATCAATGCGTGCTACAAATTCAGCAGTAGGTTTCCGTGCGATGATTGAGCGTTTTACACAAATGCAAGATTATATGTCGGTGACGGAACTTGTAGAGGAAGTGCTTGATAAATCAGGCTACCGCGAAATGTTAAAAGCGGAAAAAACCATTGAAGCGGAAAGCCGATTAGAAAATATTGAAGAGTTTTTATCTGTAACGAAAGCGTTCGAGGAAAGCAGTGATGACAAAACATTGATTGCCTTCCTAACGGATTTAGCGCTTGTCGCAGATATTGACCAGCTTGGCAAAGAGGAAGAAGAGCAAAAAACAGGTGGCGTTGTATTAATGACAATGCACTCTGCAAAGGGTCTTGAATTCCCAATCGTCTTTATTATCGGTATGGAGGAAAATATCTTCCCGCACTCACGTTCATTAATGGACAATGATGAAATGGAAGAAGAGCGACGTCTTGCTTACGGTACGAAACGTTTACCAGAAATCGCATAACAGCGAAGGATTGGTAGGGTTAACGAAATAATCGTTAACAACAACTGATATTACGAAACCACGACGGAGAACCCTAATAATCTCCGTGACTAGATGGAAGCTAATACTCCCACATGCATCTTGGTAACAAGGTGTCTGAAGTTGGGTAAAGTCGCGCTAAGTAACCCTAACAGGTCAAGCTGAGGAAAGGTTAAACATAACTGCGAATATGGTGCGGGCTGGGTAGCTGTATATGGTTAGAATTTAGATAGCTAATGACGAACCACTGAATGTACGTCTCGCAGAGCGGGCAATAGAAATGTTGTCTAATAAACTATATTCCAAAAGATTTATCGTAGCGAATCTAATGGATAGAACTAATGGGTTGTTCTACTAATTGATATAGTCGGGATAAAGGTGGAACCTAAGTACAGTTATATACCTAGTAATATCGGAACGTTTGAGACCCCTGACGTTTAGTAATAGCTTGGGGATTGCGTAAGCATGAAAGAGCATGAACAGGGGAGTCAGTAGGGGCATAGTACCGTAGAAGCTTCGTAATGGAAGTGGAGGGAAGGCCCCAAGTCTAACATCAATAGTAATCGCTATCCCTTGTGGAAAGAAGGCGATATAGATGAAAGTTAAAGAAAAAGATATTTGGCGATATGGTATTAATGATATCGAACAAATATTATTTGAAAAAGCATTAACAAAAAGACGATTTAACCACTTATGGCAATATGTCATTGATGAACAAAACATTATATGTTCAATTAAAATAATAGGCAGTAATAAAGGGAAGAAAACAGCAGGTCCAGATGGCATGACCTTTAATGACATGATGAAATTAGATATTGAAAATGTTATAAAGGAAATCAAAAATCGATTATTTGGTTCAAAACAAGGTAAAGCAAGATGTGTAATGATACCGAAAAGCAATGGTAAAATGCGACCGTTGGGCATAACGAATTTATATGATAGGATAGCACAACAATGTGTTAAAAATATCCTTGAACCAATTCTTGAAGCACAATTTAATCCTGAGAGCTTTGGATTTAGAAAAAATCGTAATGCACAAGAATGTATGTCCTATGTCGCAACTACTCTGCAATACAACAATGAAGGACACATATACGACTGTGACTTGAAAGAATACTTTGATACGGTACAAATTGACAAAGTGTTAGATAAGTTAAAGTTAAACCATAATATACATGATTTAGCATTTCTGAAATGTATAAAACGGTTAATGTGGATTGACTTGAAACAACCAAAAGAAAAATATAAAGGAATTGGATTAAGGCAAGGTACAATTTTAGGTCCGATACTCGCAAATGTAATGTTTCATGATTTCGAACTTCGGCTTCATGAAATAAATGATTTCAAACGAGATAACGGACGTGAAATTATCCAAAATCCTAATATTCATAAAAACCATGCCAAGAATTATAAACGTGGTCGGGAATATTACTTCAATTGGTTACAAGAACGTAGAGTAGTAAAAATAATTCGATACGCAGATGACTTTGTTTTTATAAGCAAAGGGAAATATGATATATACGACGCAATCATGATGTTTGAAGATTGGTGTAAAGAAAATGGATTGGAAATAAACGAGGATAAAACCAAGTTAATACCGATACAGGGAGACACTGAACTGGAATTTCTAGGCTTTAAATATCGTAAAACGAATAGTAGCAAACCAAACTCATTCATTATTTCGGTGAAAGACCAAAAGAAACTGTGGAAAGAAACGAAAAGTCGACTTGAATGGTGTCTTTGGAAAGGTAATATAGATTACTTTATCGTATATGTGAGAGGTATATTCAATTACTATACAATCTGCACGAATTTAACATGGCTAATAAGTAGAATACAGATATTGTTATTGAAAAAAATGTGTCGACGTAGAAGCGATGTTAAAATCGACATAGTTCGTAACCCACATGTTAGTTTTATGGTCAATGGACAATTACTTGACCTATGGGAGATGCGGCAACATAGTGTGAAAAGTACAAGAGAGTATATGTATGAGGTACACAAACTATGGGAACCGAATCAAACTAAATATAAGGGACTTGAATGGGTGAATTATTTCTTCGAAAACCGTATGAATACGGGGAGAAATAGTAGTAATATAATTTATATCCCTAGCTTATTGAACCAACAAAAGAAAGAACCAATTTTAGATATAGAATACCTATGTATGGACCCACAAGAAATTCATATACATCATAAAATCCCGTTAAGTCGGGACGGTACGGACAGTTATAGTAATCTCATAATGTTGAATAAAACGTCTCATAAATTCGTACATGATGTGAACTTGAAGTTGAAAGATTTACCAGCCTATATTAACTTAAAACAATTGAACAAATATAGAAAATTATGTGGTTATGAAGTACTAAAATAATGCGAAATTAACTATTGATGATTAGATGGAGCGCCGTGTGCGGTGAAAGCCGCACGCACGGTGTGGGGTGGGGGAAAACCTGGAGATAGCATCAAAAGGTTACCTATCACCATTAGGAATTACGCGTGCAGAGAAACAGCTCTATTTAAGCTGTGCGCAAATGCGTACGCTGTATGGTCGCTCAAGTTTCAATACACCTTCTCGTTTCTTAAATGAAATTGATTCGGATTTAATTGAAGAAACGATGACAAAACGTTCATCGCAAAGTGGGGCATATAGTGCGCCTCGTCGTCAGTCAGGCTATCGTCAGTCAACAGGCCAAACACGCGGGAAAGCATTAGCGTCGAAATCAGCATTAAAAGATACAGGCGGTAGTAAGGTAGCTTGGCAAGTGGGGGACAAAGCAGCTCATGGTAAATGGGGTGTCGGTACGGTCGTATCCCTTCGCGGTGAGGGTGATGGTATGGAACTTGATATTGCGTTCCCAGCACCAACAGGTATCAAACGTCTGATGGCTAAATTTGCGCCAATTACGAAGCAATAAGGAGGAATTCATGTGGAAAAAGTACAGCTAGAGCAACGTGCGGCTGAATTAAATAAAGTATTAACACAATACGGTCACGAATATTATGATTTGGATGCGCCAACTGTTCCGGATGCAATTTATGATCAATTAATGAAGGAACTCATCGAGATTGAAGAGGAATATCCAGATTTACGTTTTCCAGACTCTCCAACGCAACGTGTCGGTGGGCAAACATTAACAGCGTTTGAAAAAGTCACACATGACCATCCGATGCTAAGTCTTGGTGATACATTTAGCGAGGAAGATGTACGTGCCTTTGATGAGCGTGTACGCCAAAATATCGGTGATAACTTCCGCTACGTCTGTGAGCTCAAAATTGATGGTTTAGCGATTTCGTTAAAATATGTCGATGGCGTTTTCGTACAAGGTGCTACACGCGGAAACGGGACAATCGGTGAAAATATTACCGAAAACTTAAAAACCGTTCGTTCCGTACCACTTCGTTTAACGAAACCTGTAACGCTTGAGGCGCGCGGTGAGTGCTACATGCCGAAACGTTCATTTAATAATTTAAATAAAGAGCGTGCCGAGCGCGAAGAAAACTTATTCGCCAACCCACGTAATGCGGCGGCTGGCTCGTTACGTCAGCTAGATCCAAAAATCGCAGCAAGCCGTAATCTCTCAACATTTATGTATGCACTTGGTACAAATGGCGAGGAGTTTGGTCTTACATGTCATAGTGATGCACTTGATTTCTTAGAAGAATTAGGTTTCCGTTCAAATCACGAGCGCCGTATTTGTACATCATTAGATGAGGTATTTGCATATATCGAGGAATGGACGGAGAAACGTCCGACATTGCCATATGAAATCGATGGTATCGTAATTAAGGTTGATGATTATGACCAACAACAAGAGCTTGGCAACACTGTAAAAGTTCCTCGCTGGTCGATTGCGTACAAATTCCCAGCAGAAGAAGTTGTCACGAAGGTACTCGATATCGATTTAACGGTTGGTCGTACAGGGGTTGTAACACCAACAGCTGTTCTTGAGCCTGTGCTTGTTGCAGGGACGACAGTACAACGTGCATCACTGCATAATGAAGATATTATTCGCGAAAAAGATATTCGCATTGGAGACCATGTGATTATCCGCAAAGCGGGCGACATTATTCCAGAGGTGAAGCAGGTACTCTTTGACCAACGTGCAGAGGATGCGGCACCATACGTGATGCCGACACACTGTCCGGCATGTGATAGCGAGCTAGTGCGCCTTGAAGATGAAGTAGCACTGCGCTGTGTGAACCCACAATGCTTCGCACAAATTGCAGAGGGTTTAGCGCATTTTGTGTCACGTAATGCGATGAATATTGATGGCTGTGGTGAGAAAGTGGTCGCGCAACTTTTACGTGAAGGCTTAGTGAAGGATGTTTCGGATTTATATCATTTAAAGATGGACGAACTAATTCAGCTAGAGCGTATGGGTGAAAAATCTGCGACAAAATTAATCGATGCAGTGGAAGCATCGAAATCAAATTCACTAGAGCATTTATTGTTTGGGTTAGGCATCCGCCATGTCGGCTCAAAGGCAGCGAAAATTTTAGCAGCGCATTTTGAAACGATGGATGCACTAATGGCTGCGACAGAGGAACAGCTAACAGAAGTATTTGAAATTGGTGAAAAAATGGCATCCTCTCTTGTGACATATTTTGCGAATGAAGAGGTGCAAGAATTGCTATCACGTTTACGCGATGCAGGGATCAATATGTCGTATACTGGCAAAAAAGTAGATACATCTGAAATCGATAGCAACTTTAACGGCAAAACAATCGTCCTAACAGGGAAACTTGAACGATTGACACGTTCCGAAGCAAAGGCGAAAATAGAAGCATTAGGTGGAAATGTAACAGGGAGCGTCAGCAAAAAGACAGATCTGGTCATTGCTGGTGCGGAAGCTGGCTCAAAACTCGACAAGGCCGAAAAATTAGGCATTGCCGTATGGGACGAAGAACGCCTAATCGAAGAATTATCAGAGTAAAGGAGATCGCATACTATGAAACGACATCTTCGCTGGATTCCGGCGATGGTTGCGACTGCCTTATTAGCAGGTTGTAGTCTACCTTCGTTTAACAAAAACTCCGAAGTAACAACGACTGAAACAACTTCTAAAAGTTCAGAATCAACAATCATTCCGAGCATGCAAATTGATGACCAATATTACCGTACGCTACTACCATATAAAGAGAGTGCGTCACGTGGATTAATCGTATCAAATATTTATTCTCGCTACGATATTCAGGAAGCGGAAACCGGTTTAATGCGTTTATCATTAAACCAATTCCCGACGGATAAATATTACTTCCAAGAAGGCCAATATTTAGATGCAAAAACAATGAAGAGCTGGCTTTCTCGTAGCAATGTAGACAAATTAGGCTTAAACCCAAGTAATAAAGGAATGAATCCTGAAGAAAGCGCAACAAAAGCTCCTATTTATGTAGCACATGTAATCGAACAAAATTATTTAACAAAAACTGGCGACAAAAAAGTGAAACTAGGCGGTATTTCAATTGGTCTAGCTATGAACTCCGTTTACTATTATCAAAAAGAAGCGTACGGTGCGACATATGAGAAAGCAATTCCACCTGAAATCCTTTTAGAGAATGGTAAAAAAATTGCACAAAAAATGGTGAAGCGTCTACGTAGTATGGACGGCTTAGGGAATGTGCCGATTACAGTTGGTTTATATAAACAATTGAGCCATAAAGACATTGTGCCAGGCACTTATTTTGCAACTGCCACAGCTGGGGAAGGTTCGTCCTCTCTTCAAAAATGGGAAACCGTTGATGAGGAGTATGTGCGTTTCCCAACGGATAGCACAGATGACAAGTACAGCGAAACAAATGACAACTTTAATACATTTAAAGATGACATTGATACGTACTTTACAAACAACACCAATGTAATTGGTCGTGGCTTCTTCAAAGATGGCAAAATCCAACGTTTATCAATTGAGATTCCAGTTAAATTTAATGGTACAGGGGAAATGATTGGCTTCGTACAATATGTTTCAAGCGCTGTATCATCACAATTTAAAAAAGATTTACAAGTAGAAATTAGTATCACATCGTCCAATAAACCAGAAGCGCTCGTTGTAAAAGATTCTGGCGAAGCTGAGCCATATGTGCATATTTACAATGACTAGCTTGTAACATGACAATGAGAATTGCGCGAAGGCGTGATTCTTATTTTTTTTTTGAAATGACTAGACAACTTTTCATTAAACTGCAACAATCGTTTTTGAAAAGAATGATTTTTTTCAGACAATTCATTGTATAATTTGATAGTGTCGTTTAAAGTGCATTCCTGCCTAATTGGCATAAAAAAGCTTTAAACCCTTTATTTACAAGGATTGGCCGACACTTTAGTGAATTAGAGTGTCTTGATTAAACAATCATAGAAATGATATTATTATCGGTATGGTTATCGAATTTGGAGGTGTACAACATGGCAAAACTTTCAGTAGAGGAAGTAAAACACGTAGCGAAATTAGCTCGTCTTGCGATTACGGACGAAGAGGCAGAAAAGTTTGCGACGCAATTAGGCGCAATCACTGACTTTGCGAACGAATTACAAGAATTAGATACAACAGACGTCGTACCAACTACGCACGTTCTACCAGTTCACAACGTATTCCGCGAAGATATTCCTGCTAAAGGTCTTGATCGCGATTTAATGATGAAAAACGTTAAAGAACAACAAGATGGTTTAGTTAAAGTACCACCAATCATCGCTCAATAATTTTACAAGGAGGCACAATGATGTCATTGTTTGATAAAACATCAGCTGAATTACAACAAGCTCTTTTAAACAAAGAGATTACAATCGCTGATTTAACAAAAGAAGCATATGCACGCATCGACGCTTTAGACGGCGAAGTAGGCGCATTTTTAGCTTTAAACAAAGAAGCTGCAGAACAAGAAGCTGCAGAAAAAGATCAAGTACCATTTGAAGAACGTGGACCACTATTTGGTTTGCCTATCGGTGTGAAAGATAATATCGTAACTGAAGGCATTGAAACAACATGTGCTTCAAAAATCTTAGAAGGCTTCAACCCAATCTACAGCGCAACAGTTGTGGAAAAACTACGTGAAGCAGGCATGGTTACAGTTGGTAAAGTAAACATGGATGAATTTGCGATGGGTTCTGCCAACGAAAACTCAGCAATCAAAAAAGTTCATAACCCTTGGGACTTTGACCGTGCTCCTGGTGGTTCTTCAGGTGGTTCTGCAGCAGCAGTAGCAGCTGGCGAAGTACCATTCACATTAGGTTCTGATACAGGTGGTTCTATTCGTCAACCAGCAGCATTCTGTGGTGTAGTCGGTATGAAACCAACATATGGCCGCGTATCTCGTTACGGTTTAGTAGCGTTCGCGTCTTCATTAGACCAAATCGGACCAATCACACGCAACGTACGCGACAACGCTTTATTACTTGAAGCAATCGCTGGCGTGGATGAGCACGATTCAACTTCAGCAAACGTAGAAGTACCAAGCTATGTTGACCAATTAACTGGTGACATCAAAGGTCTTAAAGTTGCTGTACCTCAAGAATACTTAGCAGAAGGTGTATCAGAAGGCGTGAAAGCACAAGTTCTTGCTGCAATTGAAAAATTAAAAGAACTTGGCGCAACAGTTGATACTGTGTCACTTCCACACTCTAAATATGCATTAGCTGCTTACTATATCATTTCTTCTTCTGAAGCATCATCTAACCTTTCTCGTTTTGACGGTATCCGTTACGGTTTCCGTGCTGAAGCAGATAACTTAGAAGATTTATACCTACAAACGCGTGCACAAGGCTTTGGTGATGAAGTAAAACGTCGTATCATGCTTGGTACGTATTCATTATCAGCTGGTACGTATGATGCTTACTACAAAAAAGCACAACAAGTTCGTACATTAATCAAACAAGATTTCGATAAAGTATTCGAAGAGTATGATGTAATCGTTGGACCAACAACACCAACAACTGCATTCAAACTAGGCGAAAACTTAGACGATCCAATGACTGTCTATGCAAACGATATCTTAACTGTTCCTATTAACTTAGCTGGCGTACCTGCTATCTCAATCCCTTGTGGTTTCGATAACAACATGCCTGTAGGTTTACAAATCATCGGTAAATACTTCGAAGAAGGCACAATTTACCGCGTAGCAGATGCGTTCGAGAAAGCTACTGACTTCCACAACGCAAAACCTCAAACTTGGGAGGTAAAATAACAATGGCATCAACTAATTATGAAACAGTCGTTGGTTTAGAAGTACACGTTGAGTTAAAAACGAAATCTAAAATTTTCTCTCCATCTCCTAACCAATTCGGCTCTGAACCAAATACAAACACATCTGTAATCGACTTAGGTTACCCAGGTGTTTTACCGGTTGTAAACAAAGAAGTAGTAAACTACGCAATGCGCGCAGCACTAGCTCTTAACATGGACATCAACCAACATACAAAATTCGACCGTAAAAACTATTTCTACCCTGATAATCCGAAAGCTTACCAAATTTCACAATTTGATAAACCAATCGGTGAAAACGGCTGGTTAGAAATCGAAGTAAACGGTGAGAAAAAACGTATCGGTATCACACGTATCCACATGGAAGAAGATGCTGGTAAATTAACGCACGGTGCAAACTCATCATTAGTCGATTACAACCGTCAAGGTACGCCTTTAGTTGAAATCGTATCTGAGCCAGATATCCGTACACCGGAAGAAGCGTATGCATACCTTGAAAAACTAAAAGCAATCATCCAATACACAGGCGTTTCAGACGTACGTATGGAAGAGGGTTCTCTACGTTGTGATGCCAACATCTCAATCCGTCCTTACGGTCAAGATGAATTCGGTACACGTACAGAACTTAAAAACTTAAACTCATTCAACTTTGTTCGTAAAGGGATTGAGTATGAAGCACAACGTCAAGAAGCGGTATTAAACGCTGGTGGCGAAATCAAGCAAGAAACTCGTCGTTTCGATGAGAAAACAGGTAAAACAATTCTTATGCGTGTCAAAGAAGGTACGGACGATTACCGTTACTTCCCAGAACCTGACTTAGTAGACATCGTAATCGATGATGCATGGTTAGAACAAGAACGCGCTATGATTCCTGAATTACCAGATGCTCGTCAAGCACGCTACGTAGCAGAAATGGGCTTACCAGCTTATGATGCCGGCGTATTAACACTTTCTAAAGAAATGGCTGACTTCTTTGAAGGCACAGTTTCTGAAGGTGCAGATGCGAAACTTGCTTCTAACTGGTTAATGGGTGAAGTAAGTGCATACCTAAATGCAGAACAAAAAGAATTACATGATACGGCATTAACACCAGCTGGCCTTGCTAGCATGATTAAATTAATTTCTGACGGTACGATTTCTTCTAAAATTGCGAAGAAAGTATTTAAAGAATTAATCGAAAACGGTGGCGATGCGAAGAAAATCGTTGAAGAAAAAGGGTTAGTTCAAATCTCTGATGCAGGCGCGCTTGTACCAATGATTACGGAAATCCTTGATAACAACGAACAATCTATCATCGACTTCAAAAACGGTAAAGATCGTGCGATTGGCTTCTTAGTTGGTCAAATTATGAAAGCTACTCGCGGTAAAGCCAACCCACAAATGGTTAATAAAATCTTATTAGAAGAAATCCAAAAACGATAGACTACTCGGGATGAGTAGTCGGCAAGCGTTGCTGTCAGGACGACAGCGAACTTAGCTTGACTTCCTTGTAAGTGTTGAACACACTTGTTCAGCACTGAAGGGCATTTTGATTTCCTGACAAGTGACGTTTTTTGTCACGTCGGAAGGAAAGAAATGACCCGAAGTGCTAGTGTGTGAAACCGGATAGACTACTCAGGATGAGTAGTCGGCAAGCGTTGCCGTCAGGACGACGGCGAAGTTAGCTTGACTTCCTTGCAGTGTTGAACACACTTGTTCAGCACACTTGTTTTTGAAAGATAGATGACATGTTAGAGGACCATCTATCCTTATGACGGCATGAAATCAATGATTTCTCTAGTACTCGATGGCCGGAATTTTACCATCAAAATGCGTCTAAAAAGCCCACAATCTCATTTGAGACTGTGGGCTTTTTTCTATTCTGTTTATGCAGTTTTACGACTACGTAGGACAAGCACAGTGCCGTAGATTGCGGCAATAAATGAAATAACCGCGATAACATAATAAAATGTTGTACCACCGAAGTCATTATACATAATTCCTCCGATATACGAGGAAATAATGCCGGATACACCGAAGAATAGGAGCGCGAGAACGGTTTGTCCTGTCGAACGCCATTCACGAGGCATAATACGGTATAAATACTGAATCGCCGCAGTATAGTATACAGGGAATGTCAGCATTTGAAGTACTTGTAGCATGACAATCATTTTTGGGTCATCAATAAAGCCCGTTAGGAAAAAGCGTAGGGCATAGAAGAAAATTGCTGCGGTAATTAATTGCAGCTCCTTGCCTTGCTTGAGCCACATATAGCTTAGCGCAAAGACGACAATCTCACTTGCACCAGAAATAAAGAAGGCGATGCCGACTAGATTATTGGCGCCACCAAGCGTCGTAATATGAATTCCTAAAAACGTATCGTTCATTCGTGCAGGAATCGAGCTAATAAAAATTAATACTAAAAATAAAATCATTTCTTTGTTTGTTAAAACTTGTTTTAAGCTACTTAGCGTTACAGGTGCAGACGATGCCGGGACGTCTGGAATATTCCACACGATGGCAAAGCAGATAATGCCGATGACGACAAATGATAAGCCAATTACACCCATGCCAAACCAATCTGTTAAATAACCGATAACCAGTGATAACACCGCATAGCCTAGAGAACCATATGTCCGGACGGAACCATAACTGATACCATTCGTCTCAGTTGTAGTGAACGTTAATGATTCTGTTAATGGATCAAGTGGCATTAAGAAGAAATAGACGAACATTGCTAGGAGTACAAGCAATAGGAAGCTATCCACCTGATATAAAAAGTAGCCAAAAACGGCTGTCATCGCGACAAGAATTAATAAGATTTTACGAACCGTTTTGAGCTTATCGCTAATCATGCCCCATAATGGTTGTGCGATGACAGTCACAATCCCGCCGAGCGCAATAATTAGACCGATTTCGCTCGTATTTAAGCCGGCAGATTGTAAATAGACCGGTAAAAATGGAATAAACATTGCCAGCATACCGAAGAATAAAAAATTATAGCCTTTTAAAAGAACTGTTGTTTTTTTCAAGCAGGTCACCATACCCTTTCAACAAATCATTGTACCGAACAAAAACGGTCATGTATACAGCATGCTTATATGCCGTGTGGAAATTTGTTATAATGAATAAAAATGACAAAGGGGGGTTCACAATGTTAAATGAACAACATTATTTTGAGCAGGGCGTCGATTTGGCTACGTATATGAGTAATATGGCAACACTTAAAAACGATAGTTACCGCGTCTACAATGCATTTGACTTACCAGAAGACCCTGAGTTTATCGAAGCAGTAAAACGAGCAAACATACATATTTTAGTCATCACAGAAGATTGGTGCGGCGATGCTATGATGAATAATGCCATCTTGCGTAATATCGCAGAAGCTGCTGAGCTCGATGTACGCTGTGTGATGCGCGATCAGTATATCGAATTAATGGACGCGTATTTGACGAATGGTAGTCGGTCGATTCCACTTTATTTATTTTTAAACGAAGCGGGAGAAGTTATCGGACAATGGGGGCCACGTGCACCAGAGCTACAGGCATTTGTTATGGCGAAATGGGCACTTTTACCACCAAAAACAGATGATGAATTTTCGATGAAACAGCGCGAATTATTTATGACACTAAGTGAAGAGTATGCATCGAATGAACAGTTTTGGCAGTATGTGTATGAGGATTTAAGGACGACTTTATTGAATATATTGTGAAGTGAAGTAGTAGATTTGCAGAAACAAAACATTTAGGTATAGAATGATAAAGATTGTTAAAAGGTCAGGCTGACTCTTTTTTGTGCAGGTAGCAAGAAGTGGGGGCCTGTTTTCGTGATTTTGGACAGAATTTTTAGAAACAGGAAGGTACAGTTATGAAAAGAGCACGCATCATTTATAACCCAACATCAGGTCGAGAGTTATTTAAAAAACATTTGCCCGAAGTTCTACAAAAACTTGAAGTGGCAGGATATGAAACATCTTGTCACGCCACTACTTGTGCAGGAGACGCGACAGTTGCCGCCAAACATGCGGTAGAGCGCGGCTTTGATATTATTATTGCGGTTGGTGGCGATGGTACATTAAACGAAGTGGTTGCTGGCGTTAGTGAATTTGAGGAGCGCCCGAAACTAGGTCTTATTCCAATGGGCACGACAAATGACTTTGCACGTGCTGTGCATATTCCACGCGATATTAATGCCGCTGTCGATATTATTATTAAAGGCGATTCCATTCCAGTCGATGTCGGTGTGGCGAATGACCGTTACTTTATTAATATTGCCGCTGGTGGACGCATTACCGAACTAACATATGAAGTGCCAAGTAAGCTTAAAACGATGCTTGGACAGCTTGCCTACTACTTAAAAGGAATTGAAATGTTGCCGTCAGTAAAGGCTACAAAAATGCGCATTGAATACAATGACGAGGTATTTGACGACGATGCGATGATGTTCCTTATCGGTTTATCCAATTCAGTAGGTGGTTTTGAGAAACTTGCACCCGACGCAAGCATCAATGATGGACAGTTTACGGTATTTATTTTGAAAAAATGTAATATTGCCGAGTTCGTACGTCTTGTGACACTTGCTGTACGCGGGGAGCATTTAAAAGACCCGCATGTGATTTATACGAAAGCTGACCATGTAAAAGTATCATCGGATGCTCGTGTGTTAATCAACTTAGACGGTGAATATGGTGGCGATGCGCCGACAGAATTTAGAAACTTAAAACGTCATGTTGAGCTATTCGTACCGATTGATGAAATTCGTGAGCAAGACCGTGTACTTGAAATAGAAGAATAAAAAGAGGAGGTATTCAACTGAGTTTGGATACCTCCTTTTTCATTGGGATTCGTGATACAATAGAGAAATTGAAATGGAGGAACGAATTGAATGACTGCACCAGTGAAAAAGAATGATCGATTAACTGTTTATATAGAAGATTTAACGCATGACGGAGCGGGCGTCGCGAAAGTAGATGGCTATCCATTGTTTATCCAAGGCGCGCTACCGGATGAAACATGCGAGGTCCATGTGATGAAGACGCTTAAAAACTATGGCTTTGCGAAAGTAGTAGACATTACGGAGCCATCGCCAAATCGCGTAGAGCCACCATGTCCTGTATTTAACATGTGTGGCGGCTGTCAGCTTCAGCATTTATCTTACGAAGGTCAGCTTGAGTGGAAGCGCAAAATGGTCCGTGATGTCATGCAGCGTATCGCTAAAATCGACGTGCCTGTCCATCCAACGAAAGGGATGTCAGAGCCGTGGAACTACCGCAATAAAGCACAAATTCCATTTGGTATGAATGGAGATGTGCCGGTTGCAGGCTTTTACCGTACGAAATCACATGCGATTGTCGATACGAATCGCTGCTTAATCCAAACAGATGAGGCAGATGCGATTTTAGAAGGCTTAAAACCACAGCTTTGGGCACTTGGGCTAACACCATATAACGAAGAAACAAAGCAAGGGCAGCTGCGCCATGTTGTCGTACGTAAAGCGCGTGCTACAAATGAAGTAATGGTTGTACTTGTAACGAAAAAACGTAAATTCCCACAAAAGGATGTTGTCGTTGAGGCCATCCGTAAATTAGTTCCAAATGTGAAATCAATTATGCAAAACGTCAATCCGAATAATACGAATGTCATTTTCGGTGACGACACCATTTGCCTATGGGGTGACACAACGATTGAGGACCATATTGGCGATGTACGCTTTGAAATTTCAGCGCGTTCATTCTATCAAGTGAACCCAATCCAAACGGAAGTATTATACAAGCAAGCACTTGATTATGCGGCGCTAACAGGCGAAGAAACAGTAATCGATGCTTACTGTGGTATCGGGACAATTTCATTATTCCTAGCGAAACAAGCGAAGCATGTAATGGGTGTAGAAATCGTACCACAAGCCATTGAGGATGCGAAACGTAATGCCGCATTAAACGGCTTTACGAACACGTATTTTGAAGCTGGCCCAGCAGAGGAAGTCATCCCACGCTGGTTTAAAGAAGGCAAGGAAGCGGACGTCCTAATGGTCGATCCACCACGTAAAGGCTGCGACAATGCCTTACTTGAAACGATTTTAAGCGAGCGTCCAAAACGCATCGTCTACGTATCATGTAACCCTGCAACACTTGCACGTGACCTACGCGTACTAGAAGACGGTGGCTACAAAACACAAGAAGTACAGCCAGTTGATATGTTCCCACACACAGCACACTGTGAAGCAGTAGCTTGGTTGGAATTGGTTTAAGATAAAAAGAAATCAAAAAGCAGATGGTTTAGAAGTGCGAAAATGTGCCTTTGAATCATCTGCTTTTATTATTTTCAATTTCGATGTTTCAATTTTACGAAATATAGCATTTTAAGATAAAAATAGATTATGAAGTTTCAGTTTTATTTAAGAAAATAATGTGGCAATTTGTTTTATATACAACATAAAGTTGAATCATGTGTTGATAATACATGTTATAGTGAAATGGAATAAAAAGGATGGATTATAAATTTTCGTTATATATTATTTAACTACTAATAAATTGGAGGTAAAAATGACATCTAATAACTCTATAAAAGATGAGCTTGATAGGATTCTACATAAGATAGCAGCTCAAGAAGATTTAGAAAAAGAATTTGAAAAAGGGAGTTTTTATAAGTGGGAAGAACTTCGTAGAAATTGGTTTAGAAATTCAGAAAAATATTTGAAGGTGAAAAATATACTTTTCCTTGCACAAACGTTGCTTGGAATAGTTCCAGCTATATTAACAATTTTCGTTGATGAAATAAATAATAAGGGGGTGGAACTTTCTATTTGGATAGCCTATGCAATCATAGTGATACTAATTAATTATCTATATAAAAATTTCCCGGATGAATATGAAAAAGCATTAAAAGATTTGAAGCTTATAAAGCTAGTCTCTATGTCCGAAAAATTAGCGAGTCAATTAGCATTGTTAAATCTAACAACTAATAAAAGATTTAATGAGGATGATGAAAATAGGATTAACCAAATATCTTCTAGGGTGAAAGATTTTGATGCGATGGACGAAGAAGTTCAACGAATAATTATGAAATGTGCACAAAAGAATTATAGGGCTCATGAAGTGAGAGCAACGAGCCTAGTTTTTAAATACGAAGATATATATTTAACGAATGAAGAAAAAATAAGCCTAAATAAAATCACACATGAAATATGTGATGTCGCTCAAATTTTATTTGGAGGTAAAGGATATACAGCTAAGTTATATTTAAGAGTAGTAAAAGACATTCCCACTCATACAGATAACCAGCAACAGACTGAAATCCTTACAGCTTTCTCTAGATTTCCTGCAAAAGATACTTTTGGTACAAGTTGGATCAAATCGCGCGGTAAAGGTGCAAAAGTTTGGGATTGTATTGAAAAAGGAGAAAGTAACATTTATTCGTTTCAAGAAGAAAATTTATATTATAAATCTATTTTATCTGTATGCTTACCAGGACAAATTGGAGTTTTAAATATTCAAAGTGAAAATGAAAATAATTTTGAAGATATAGATGTAGAAATAAATAGCAAGGTCATAAGTTTATATGCAACAGAGCTTATCGAAAAAACTTTAGAATTAGATTAGTTTTAGGAGCATTCCTGTTAGAAGGATTTTCAGAGACTTGAAAACAAAAAAGCCCTCCTGTATGATGCTTGAGTGTCAACTGGCATTGACGCGCATAATATACAGAGA
>NZ_JBHUOR010000127.1:0-36617 GCF_042686175.1 Kurthia populi
CACTTTCATTGATCAACAATCGACCAAGAAAGTGCCTCAACTGGAATACCACACAGGATGCATTTGAATGTGAAGTGGTGCAGTTAATTTGACAATCTATCTGTTAAAAATAAACCGATAGAAATAAGTGCCCAAATTAAGGCTACAATAGATAAAAAGTTTAAATGCGTATTTGTTAACAAAATGGTTAAAAGAAAAATAACTGTAACAGTAATGGTAGCGTAAAACCATTGCTTTTTATGAAGAATGTTTAAGTTTTCAATTGTAATAGCAGTAAGACCAGCATAACCTAGTGTGATAATTGGTGTCCAACGCGTGTTGGGTGCTGAAAAACCATTAAATAGGCTCCCTATAAATGGACTGAAATATAATACAGTTCCAAGAATACTAATGAATGCGAACAGTTTAAATGCGCGATGTTGATAAAGTGGACGGAGTAAAAGAAAAATCACAATAAAGATAGGTAGCCACAACGTTTTCGATTCACTTAATAGTAATTCTGTATTCAATGCATAGAAGGGAATACTTTGTTCATAGGCTGGACGATTATTATGAAGATAACTAATAACCGCCGGAATAAAAGAGAAGCAACTAATACCAAAACTTAATAAACTGCCTAGTATATACCATTTAATTTGTTGTTTCTTTTGGCGTTCATTATTTGTGATATGGAGAAATAGGCGTAATAAGATATAAATTCCGGTAATGATTAATACAACATAAGATATGTAAAAGTTACTCATGAGAAGAAGTGCTGTCGAAATAATAAAAAATATTGGTGACTGGCGTCGAATAATTTGTTCAACACCAATAAGCAGGAGAGGAACCCAAAATAACACATCGGTTAGGTTATCCGTCAGAACTTGATTTTTGAAGAAAAATGGACTAAACATATAAACAACAGCACCTAAAAAGGCTGCAGCATGTGTTTTAGTAAAGTAATTCAAAAAATAAAAGCATGCATAAAAAATCGCTATTTGTTTAATAATACTCATTGGAATAAGAAGTAGGGCCCAGGTTTCAACGCTTGTTTTAATTGGTAATATACTAAAAATTATATACCAAGGGATGAGAAAAATATTTGTTGAAAAGTAGTAATTTAACTGTGAAAAGATGCCACCACCGAAGCCGAAATTTTCAGCGTAAGCCCAATTTCCTTGTTGATAGTGTTCTAAAATAAATTGCTTAAAAAAAGCATTTGTGAAAGCCCGTCTCCAAAGCCAACCATTAAATATCCTTGCGTCCATTTCCATAAATAAAAACCATGGCCAATAATGGATAAGAGAAGTGCTCCTACAAAAGTTAGTAGATAATATTTTTTCATGATTTTACCCCTTTCACTATAATCATAACACTAATTTTCCATTTAATTGTTAAATTAAATGGAAAATTACGATAAATTAACAAAAAAATGTTATAAAAAAGAGCGGAATGTCTTTAAATAAAAAAATCCAACGAATTCAATTCCTTGGATTTTTTATTTATATTCTTTTTTTGAATTTTAATTCACTAATCAACGTTGAACCTAGTAAAAGAACAGCACCCATTAGTTGCGCTATGGTCATAGGTTCGTGTAAAAGCCACACAAAGATAACAATTGCCACAAGTGGATCGACATAGCTAAGCATCGCAATACTTTGCCCCTTTAAGCCATCCATTCCTATAAAAAAGAGCCAAAAGCCAATGCCTGTATTAACGACACCAAGGATGAAAATAAATGGAAATGTCTGTGTATTAAGCATCGCAATATGAAAAACGTCTGTGAGTGATACATAAATGCCTAACACAATGGCAGCTAGTGTTAATTGAATAACGGTGAGCTCTAGCTTATCGATTTCAGGAATAAATTTATTAACGAGCATGAGCGTCGCATAAAAGGCTGCTGCAGCAAAGCCATACAATAATCCAAGTTGTTCGTCCATAATACTGTTAAAGCTTGCGCCAACAATAAGTATCATCCCGAATAGCGCAATAATGATGCACAGCACTTTTTTAACTGTCCAAGCTTCCTTTAATAAAAAGGGAGCTAGAAGTAACACAAATACAGGTGCAAAATAATAAGCTAATGTGGCATTGCTGATAGATGTGTAATCATATGATTGGTAAAGAAAAATCCAATTGCCACTTAGTGCAATCGCAGACAGCAGTAGAATGCCAGCATGTCGGAAAATAAACGTAAAATGGATACGTTTTTTCATTAGTAGCAAAATCATTGACAGAAAAATGCTGCCGATTAGACTGCTCCAAAATGCACGTTTGCTTGAAGCAAGTTCGATTGGACGAATAACGACACCAATTGTACCGAAGATAGCCATTGATAAAATAAATGGTAGAAATATTTTTATCGCGTACTCCTTTTTTGAGTCTGCGATGTACGAAGACGCAGACTCGTTTTAGTTAGCTGAAAGAGTCGCGTTTACTGACGGTGCCATTGAAATGAACAGGATGAATCACCTTCTATTCCATATAGTTTTTTTATCATATCAAAAGATTCTGTTAAATTTTAGCCTTCTGGCAAATAAAAGGCTCGTAATGGCAGGAGTGCCCGTGTTGTATTTGGTAGTTTTTCATAGGTTTGTACAATTAACTGTACAAGCTGTTCTAAATCGATGGCTTTGACATTATTTTGTTGGGCAATCCGTAAGGCACTCGTTGTAAATCCACCTGTGGACACAATAAGACTATTTGCTTCTAGGGGGTGTGCACCGAGTAGATGACGAATTTCTTCAGAGCCCGTTACCTGTGTACGGTGATGAATGGCGACTTTGATAATTGGTTTTTCAAAGCCTAATTCATCTTTAAAGGCTAGTAAATTAATGCCCTCATCAGCTACTTTAGTCAAATATCCGAGAGCATGCAAAAGGCCGTCGATTAAATGCTGCATATCCCATGGATTTAGCGCATCTACTTTATCTTCAATCATTGCCTGTGCCTGCGTTTGTAATTCTTGTAGGAGCACGTCAATATCCTCATGTTCGGGATTATGTAATGTACTCGCAATTGTTCCATGTAGGGCATTATCAAGCTCTTGCCCCCAAGCATCAATACGAAAAACGGTTAGCACCGAACTTAAGCTATTTTTCGCTGCTTGTGTTAAATTGTGTCGTGAAATACGCGTCGATTCCCAAGTAACTTGTCGTTCATTAGGATAAGAGTTATCGTCTGTATAACGATAAGTTGCTTCACTTTTAATCGTGCCAATAATATATTCACGATGCTCCTTTGAGTATGAAACAACACGGTCTCCAACTTCAATTTCTTGGTAAAATCGCCAAATTTGATTGACCCAACTGTGGCGTGTTAGCGGTTTATTATCCAAATAAACGCGGTCTGCTTTTACAAATAATGATTCTTTCGTAGGGTAGAGTGCTGGGTCACCTAAATCTGCCCAGCCAATGGATACGATTCCTTCGCGTAACCATGATGGAATAAGTTCATTGTCTGTACCCGCACGAATCATCCACCATTTTTGCATTATGACATCGTCCTCTCCTATTTTGTAATTTATATGCCACAAAAAAGAGAGCTGTAAACGTCTACTGAAAATTGAATTATCAGATGATTGAATTTTCAATAGGATGAACGGATGTTCTATTGGAAGGAAATTGGAAGCTAGGGTCTGAGGATCAGCTTGTGCGTGTGAATGGGATTTTTGGCATGATTTCCTCGTCTATGATGCCGATTGAAATACTGGTTTTTGCCTTTAATAGGTCTTTTATTCAAGCAGACCACCCATTAAAAAAAGAGCGAGAAGCTACAAAGTAATTTGGCATTGGATAATAATTGAAAAAAAGTGTCATATTCGCTATGCTAAAGGCAATTGAAGAAAGGGTGCAACCTGTGATTTTAATGATTTTACGTGTCGTTTTTACAATTGTCGCGATAAGTTTTGCAACATATGGTCTGATTACGAGTGATTTCCGATTTCAAAATTGGATGCTCCTTTTCTTTAGCTTGGCATTAGTTGTTACAGGCATTAGTGAGTTAAGAAAAGGGCATAAAATGATAGGCGGATTAGCGATTACCGCATTTGTTTTTATTTTATGTGTAATCGCTATGACGCAATTTTAAAAGGAGACCCACTATAGGGCCTCCTTTTTTAATAACCTAAATCGCTGCGTAAAATGGCATAAAGCTTTATATCATAATAGCGTCCTTTTGCAAATTTCCCATGTCGCTGTGTACCTTCGTAAAATAAACCCGCTTTTTGAAGTACACGCTCAGAAGGAATGTTTTCCGCAAAATAACTCGCTTGAATTCGTTCTAGCTGCAATTCTGAAAAGCCATAGCGAATAATTGCTTGTGTTGCTTCACTTGCATAGTCATTACGCCAATATATTTTTGCAATAACGCAATGCATACTAGTAATTTTTTCTTCATGACGATAATCGCTAAATTCAATAACACCGATAAATTCATCTGTTTCTTTTAACAAAATCGCCCAAGCTACATTACTTTGGGTATATTTTTGTAATAGCGTAGCTAAAAAGTGTTGATTGTCATTTTGTGAAGGCGAAGTATCCCAATCTAACAGCGCTGTAACATCATCATCTGTTACCAATTTTTGAATATTGTTCATATCTGTAGACGTAATTTTCCGCAATAAGAGACGTGTGGTTTCGAGTGTTTTCATTATCATCACCTCATTATGTCGCTTTTTAATCTATTCCCGATTTAAGCGGGTACATACTAACAAAATAAAAAAGAGGCTGGGACAAAATACGTCATATTCCTTTTTTAGTGTTCGCAACAAAAAACCGGAACCGCGCCACCGCACGATTCCGGTTTTTCTTATGCTCATAGGAGCAGTTGTTTTTACACGTATGTCCCAGCCTCTTTTGTATACTTCGAATCGCTAGAACTTTATTATTTAGTTAAAACTTCTTTGATTTGATCTAACATAATATTCGCTGCTAAAATCCCGCCAGCTGTGTTCCAAATAGCATCGTCCACTTTATGTGCATTACCGTCTTTTACAGCATGTAAGTTTTTCCACAGTTTGTCGCTTGTCCACTCTTTTTCTGTTTTTGATGCAGAATCATCACCTGTTGGTAAGTAAGTGAAGTAGAACAGTAAATCGCCATCCATATCAGGAATTGATTCTTTACCTACTTCAATTGCTAAGTTCCCTAATTTTGCATCTGCTTCAAATAATTCAGCTTGTGCAGGAACACGTTTAAAGCCTAATTGGTCAAAAATAACACCTGAGAATGAGTCTGTATAGTAGATACGTGTTGTATCTGCCATGAAACGTACAATTGAAATTTCTTGATTTGTTTTATCGCCTAATGCTGTTTTTACTTCTTCTACATGAGCAGTGTAGTCATCAAGAACTTTTGTACCTTCAGCTTCTTTATTTAATGCTTTCGCATAAAGCTTGAAGTTTTCTTGCCAGTCACCACGTAATGTTTCAGAAAAGACAGTTGGTGCGATTTTGCTTAATTTTGCATAATCTTTTTCTTGGCGAAGTTTGTTCCCGATAATTAAATCAGGCTTTAATGAAGCGATTTTTTCAATGTTGATTTCGCCTTCTTGACCAACTACTTCGACACCGTCCATTTTGTCTTTAATATGGTCATACCAAGGGTCACCTAAAAATGATTGTACAGCACCTACAGGTTTTACACCTAATGCTAATAACGCTTCTGTACCTTCGTTTGTTAAGACAACAACACGTTTTGGTTCACCTTTAATATCACTAGAGCCCATTGCATGCTCAATTGTATATGTACTGTCGTCTTTTTTGTCGCTTGATGTATCGTTTGCTTTTTCATTGTTACCACAAGCAGCTAATACAATAACGGTTAATGCAGTAAATAATAACATAAAAATCTTAGAAAAATTTTGCACTTTTTTCCCTCCAATAATTGTGATAGAATAATAAAATCAAATTAACTGAAATTGATAATCGTTTTCAACTAGCTCTCGAAAGCTTTTTAAGCATAGAATGTCAACAGATAAATGTCAATGAAAAATTGTCAAAATTAGAAACTTTATCTCGTTGGGAAGGGAATTACATAATGATTTTGAAAAAAAATCTTGCAAAAGTCATCGGATTAATAGCAATGATCGTGGCTGTCATTGTCGCAATGAGTCTTAGTATTTTATTTGGCTATGCAGATACGTCTTTACAAACAACGATTCAATCATTTACGAATTTTGATAATTCAAACGAACATATCATTATTCAGGATGTCCGTATTCCACGTGCACTTATTGCCGCAAGTGTTGGTGCCTCTCTTGCGATTACCGGTGTATTATTGCAAACATTGACGAAAAACCCCTTAGCTTCTCCAGGGATTTTAGGAATTAATGCTGGTGCAGGATTTGCGGTTGTGTTTGCGCTCGTATTTTTCCATGTAGAAAGCTTACAATCATTTGCGTGGATTGCTTTTACAGGTGCAGCTATTGCAACGGCAGCTGTTTACGGCATTAGCTCAGTTGGACGAGATGCATCAAGTCCATTGAAGATTACATTAGCGGGTGCGGCGATTAGCGCTATGTTTGCATCGTATACACAAGGGCTTTTAGCAGTGAATGAAGCAGAAATGGATCAGGTTTTATTTTGGTTAGCCGGTTCTGTGCAAGGACGTAAGCTCGAAATTTTATTATCCGTATTACCTTATTTAGCGATTGGCTGGTTAGGTGCTGTACTAATTTCAGGGAAAATGAATGTATTGGCATTAGGCGACGATGTAGCCAGAGGACTTGGCTTACGTATTGGCCTAATTAAGTTATTTGTTGGCCTAATTGCCGTATTACTTGCAGGGGGTAGTGTAGCCGTTGCGGGTCCGATTGGCTTTGTGGGTATTGTTATACCGCATATTGCGAGAAAAATAATTGGTCAGGATCATCGTTGGTTGGTTCCTACTTCGGCGTTACTTGGCGCGATTTTATTATTATTAGCAGATGTTGGCGCAAGGTATATTATTATGCCGCGTGAGGTACCTGTAGGTGTAATGACAGCGATTATTGGGACACCATTCTTTATTTACCTTGCACGTAAGGGAGGTAAAAAAGTATGAAGCAATTAAAAGTCATTCGTTTTTGGAAGGAACAAGTATCCTTTTTACTTGATATGCATGCCGCTCGCCGAACAATGCTCGTAGCTTGCCTTGCATTACTCGCAGTTATATTCAGTGCATCATTTGGTGATTCTTTTATTAATCCGTGGCAAGTACTACAGGCAATTACAGGTCAGGGCGATGCTTACAATCAATTATTAGTCGTTGATTTTCGTTTGCCACGTATTTTAGTGGCTGCCTTTGCGGGTATGGCATTAGCAGTTGCGGGGGCAATTTTACAGGGGATGATTAAGAATCCATTAGCCTCACCAGATATTATTGGGATTTCTGCGGGCGGTAGTGCTGCAGTTGTTGGCTTTTTAACGATATTTAGTAATACAGACCATTCTTTAACGGTTAGTATTAGTTGGCTGCCACTTGCAGGATTTATTGGTGCAATGATAGTTGGATTTTTAGTATATTTATTGGCTTGGAAAGACGGTGTTACTTCTACTCGTTTAGTATTAATCGGTTTAGGGGTGGCGACATTTTTACAAGCAATTACGACGATGTTAATGATAATGGGGCCGGTTTATTTAGCAAGTGAAGTACAGAAATGGTTAATCGGTAGTGTGTCGAGTACGGACTGGAATGAAGTCGTCATTATGGTGCCAGTTATTATTGTGTTATTATTTATTACTTTTTTTGTTGTGCGCCATTTGAATGTACAGGATTTTGGCGACGATACAGCGATGAGCTTGGGACAATCAGTACAAAAACTGCGTTTCGGCTTAATTGTACTAAGTGCATGTTTAGTTGGTAGTGCCATTGCATTTACCGGCGCAATTGGCTTTGTTGGATTAATGGCGCCACATATTGCTCGCCGTTTAGTCGGCTCAGCTTTTGGCTTGTTGATTCCAATGAGTGCCGCAATTGGCTGTTTCCTAGTGGTCATTGCGGATATTATTGGTCGTACAGCATTTAGCCCACTTGAAGTACCAGCGGGTGTATTTACTGCTGCAATTGGGGCACCGTATTTTATTTACTTATTATTTAAAAATCCTAAGAAATGAGGAGGGCGTGCTTCATGGCACAATCCTTAGTAACTGAAAAATTAACACTTAGCTACGGAACAACTACGATTATCGATGAGTTAAGTATAGCCATTCCGATGAATAAAATAACGGTATTAATCGGTGCAAATGGCTGTGGGAAATCAACGCTATTGCGTTCTGTAGCCCGCTTATTAAAGCCAAAAAATGGGGCGGTACTCTTAGACGGGGAAGATGTTTTTCATCTATCCACAAAAGAGGTAGCGAAAAAACTATCAATTTTACCTCAGTCTCCTGTAGCACCAGAAGGATTAACAGTTTTACAGCTCGTTAAGCAGGGGCGCTATCCTCATCAAACATGGCGTAAACAATGGACAGAGCAAGATGAAAAAATTGTGATGGATGCACTGAAATCGACTGGAATGTATGACTTGCAACATAAAATCGTCGACGAATTATCCGGTGGACAACGACAACGTGCATGGATTGCGATGACACTTGCGCAAGATACAGATATTATTTTATTAGATGAGCCAACAACCTATTTAGATTTAACACATCAAATCGATGTCTTAGATTTATTATTTGATTTAAATCGTACACAGCAACGTACTATTATTATGGTATTGCATGATATTAACCTCGCTTGTCGTTATGCCGATCATATTATTACAGTGAAAGACCGTACGATTTTTGAACAAGGAAAGCCCGAGGATATAATGACGGCTGAGCTTGTCGAAAATGTTTTTGATTTAAAATGTCAAATGATGACGGACCCTCTATTTGGGACGCCGATGTGTTTGCCTTTTGGTAAGGGGCGCGTAATACAACAACTAAATAAAGTGTAAAAATAAAGTGACTGGGACAAAATACGTCATGTTCCTTTTTAAGTGTTCGCAACGAAAAACCGGAATCGCGCTGTGGTGCGATTCCGGTTTTTCTTGTATTCATAGGAGTGGTTGTTTTAAGCTTCTTATTGATTATGTGTTTGTTGGTTGTTGTGCTAACTGCTGCTTTGTTGCGACAGTATCTGCTAAATTTTTTGCATGATCTCCAATACGTTCTAAATTACTAATGATATCAGCAAAGACGATACCAGCAGTAGGCGAACAAAGACCCTCGTTTAAGCGACGAATATGACGTTTACGTAATGTACGTTCCATATTATCAATTCGCTCCTCATCGGCATAAACGGCTTGTACAAGCTCTGTATCATGCGTATCTACTGCTTGTAATGCTTTTTCTACCGATTGCATTGTTAATTTATACATGGTCACAAGCTCTTCATATGCTTCGTCACTTAGCCAGATTTTATTATTGTCTTTAAATTGCAGTAATTCTACAATGTTTTCGACGTGGTCACCGATTCGTTCAATATCACGAATGTTTTCAAACAAATTATGCTGTAAGTCTGAATCATTACCTGATAGAGATTGCTTGGATAGCTGTACTAAATAGGCCGTTGTTTTACGATCTAAATTATTAATGGCCATTTCAAGCTGTTCCACATTTTGAATGGCTTTCATATTTTTATCTTCTAATACATTTAATGCTTCTGATAAGCTTTGTACACTATATTCACCCATGCGTAGCACTTCTTTTTTAGCTTGACCAAGTGCTACAGCCGGAGATTTTGTTAAAAGATTTTCGTCTAAATATTTAGGTTTATGTTCAATCGCTGTATCTTCACCTGGAATAAGTTTTGTAACAATCCAAGCAAGTGCACCAATGAACGGTAACTGGATTAACGTATTTAAAATATTAAATGTTCCGTGTGCAAAGGCAATTTGCATTTTATTTTCTAGATTTAAAACACCAGAAATCCATTCAACATACATTGTAAATGGTGTTAGTAGAATCATAAAGATGACGGTACCAATTAAGTTAAATAATACATGCGTAGCAGCCGCACGACGCGCAGCGACACTTGCGCCCAACGCAGCTAGAATGGCTGTAATCGTCGTTCCAATATTATCACCAAATAGTACAGGCAGTGCACCATGCAGCGGAATCAGATTTTCAGCATATAAGCCTTGTAAAATCCCAACTGTAGCAGATGATGATTGAACAATTAATGTGAAAATTGTTCCGACAACAACACCTAAAATAGGTAAGTCTGACATTTGAATTGTTAAATCAATAAATGGTTGGAAATCGCGTAAAGGCTTCATTCCATTACTCATCATTTCTAGACCAATGAATAAACCAGCAAAACCGAAAATAACTTGTCCAATATTTTGAATGCTCGTCTTTTTAAAGAAGAAGAGTAAGACGGCACCTACTGCCATAATTGGATATGCATACTCGCCTACGTCAATTCCAATAATAAATGCCGTTACAGTTGTACCGATATTGGCACCCATAATAACACCAATGGCTTGACGTAATGTCATAAAGCCAGCGCTTACAAGACCAACTGTAATAACCGTTGTCCCTGAACTAGACTGAATTAATACCGTTACAAGCATACCTACTAGTACACCCATAAAAGGGTTTGTCGTAAAGCGATCGAGAATATCGCGTAAACGATCTCCTGCAGCTTTCTGTAAGCCATCGCCCATAAATTTAATGGCGAATAAGAATAAGCCCAAGCCACCTAAAAACTGAAAAATCATTTCCTGCACATTAACATCCATAACGTAATTCCCTTCATTTCTTATTTCTCTTCTATCATGCGAGGTATTGATCCTTTTGTAAATGTGGTTTACATTCTCTTTACATAACTCGAATATTACTGTAATCTATTCGCTATAAATTCGACAATATTAGCTAGTATTTCTAATAGAGGTAGCTTTTTTATATATAATCATTAAAAAAGAGTTTAAGAATTTTAAATGAGTGGATGGAGGTAATAAAATGACAAGGCAACTTGATAGTCCAGCCGTACAGAAGGTTTATCAACATACAATCCGTACAGTTATTTTTTCACAAATGCTTGGTGGCGCAGGGCTTGCGGCAGGGATTACAGTGGGCTCGCTAATCGCTGCAGAGATGCTTGGGACGGAGAAATATGCAGGTGTTCCATCCGCATTATTTACCATAGGTTCCGCAGGTGCTTCATTACTTGTTGGGCGCATTACGGCGAGTAGTGGACGCCGATTAGGACTTGCGACTGGTTTCTTTTTAGGTGGTATAGGGGCATTACTTATTATTTTAGCAACCGTATTAACGAATATTTGGCTTCTTTTTTTCGCATTGATTATTTACGGAGCGGGCACAGCAACTAATTTACAGGCGCGCTATGCGGGGACGGATTTAGCATTACCACATAAGCGTGCAACTGCTGTAAGTATGGCAATGGTAGCGACGACATTTGGTGCAGTTCTTGGCCCTAATATGGTTGGTGTCATGAGTCATGTAGCGATTTTTTTACATATTCCTGAATTAGCAGGCATTTTTATTTTAGCAGCGGGGGCATTTTTCGCTGCCGGTTTTATCTTATATTTCTTTTTGAAGCCTGATCCATACTTATTAGCACGTGATATTGCGATTGAAGCACCGATTGAAGAGCAAGGCATACATAATCAAGGACTTATTTATTTAGGTGGCTTTGTGATGGTTATGACACAAATTATTATGGTAGCGATAATGACAATGACACCACTTCATATGCAGCATCATCAGCATAGTGTTAATGCTATTGGCCTCGTTATTAGTTTCCATATTGCTTCAATGTATTTGCCTTCGCTTATAACAGGTACACTTGTAGATAAGATAGGGACACATAAAATGGCGCTTATAGCGGGATTTGTGCTTGTATTAGCAGCTATGACAACAATGCTTGCGCCGACAGATTCCGTTCTACTACTGACACTAGGCTTATCATTACTAGGAATTGGTTGGAATTTTGGCTTAATTAGTGGCACAACAGCGGTTGTTGATGGTACAAATACATTAGAGCGACCAAAAGTTCAAAGTCGTATTGATGTTTTGATTGCTGTATTTGGGTCATTAGCAGGGATTTTATCAGGTGTTATTGTAAATTATAGTGATTATGCAGTGCTGTCATTTATCGGCATTTTATTAGCTGTATTTATTATCATTGTTGTGTTTATCACAAGAAAAAAAGGAGTTCGCATGTAGCGAACTCCTTTTCAGTTATTTAGCAGGTTTTTTGAGTATATTTTTCACCCATAAAATAATGAGCGATACGCCGCCAATGCCAAGTAAAACATTTGTATAGTGGTTCATCCAATCTTTACCGAAGAATAAAATATCTTTTAAGCCTTCAATTAAGAAACGCATTGGAAGACAAGGTAATACATAGTCACGATAAAATTCTGGAATCATTTCTGGTGCGAGCTGGATCAATGGTAAACCGAAGAAAATCAGTAAACCAAAGATGGCAATACTTGACGTTGTTAGCCAAGAAACTGTAGCAAGCATCATATAGACATAAGCGATGACCGCAATTGAAATAAATAGCGCTACTGTATTAAAGGATTCAAATTGATAATCTAAAATCCACGTTGAGTACCAAGTAGCCACATAACCTGTAAAGAAGCCATAAACGATTGGTAATAATGACTGAATTACTTGGAAAGTCGTTAATTCTTTACGACCTGTAAATTCTCGTTTATTGCCAGCAAAGTAAAACATTAAGGCACCAAGTAAACTTGAAATCCATACAGCAACAAAAACAGCTGAAGGGACAGATGCAAGGTCACCTGCTTTATTGATTTTCGTTACCTTTGTTTCAATTGGATTAGCAAGTAATGTTACTTTTTCAGGCTGTACAGGTGAAATCAGTGTACTTAATTTTGCGAGCTGTGCACCTGCATCCTTTGTCGGCACTTGTTGCCCTGATTGAGCTGCTTGTGCTTGCGCGGCCTGAGTCTGCATTTTTATCATTCGTTCAAGCTGCGCGGATACCTCTTTAGACATAGTATCTGTAGCATCTTGCATTTTTGATAGCATTTGCGCGCTAATATTTGCATTTAACTGAGAAGAGATTTGTTTTAACATCGCTTCAATGGATCGTCGAAAACGTAAAACAAGGGAAGCAATTCGCCAAGCATGCCTAGAATTAATTAATGAAAAAGGTTTTGAAGCCATGACTATTTTGGATATTACAGAACGTGCTGATATTAATCGTGGAACATTTTATCTTCATTATGTTGATAAATATGCCATGCTAGATAGTTACGAGGAAGAAATTATTGATAGAATGCGCGATATTATCGAATCAAATTTACCGGATGCACCGACGTTTGATAATTTTATTTCAACACGTTATCCGACACTTGTTCAAATATTTGAATGTTTTCGAGATGAACGTGATGTACTAGATATTTTATTTAAAACAAAAGGTATCATTAGTATTCAACAACGTTTAACAGAATTGTTTGGTTATGTTTTTACAGAGATTGTACAGCCCTTATCATCAGACTTAAATAAACATGTGCCACGCGAATTATTTCTGCCAATTATCGTATCGATTTGTTTGGGTTTTGCACAATATTGGATGGATTCAAACGAAGAATATACACCGGAATTTTTCGCAAAAGGGGTACTTGGTATTATCGTGAATGGCCCAGCAAAAGCAATGGGGTTACTGCCTGGCGATGTTATTGACATTGAAAAGTTAATTGAAAAAGCATAAAAAAGTGGCTGGGACAAAACACGTCATTTTCTTTTTTTAGCGTTCGCAACGAAAAACCGGAACCGCGCTACACCGCAGTTCCGGTTTTTCTTATGCTCATATGAACGGTTGTTTTTATACGTATGTCCCAGCCTCTTTTTTTAGTAGTTAATTTTTAGGCTCTGGCCCATACCATCGTTCCATTGCACGAATATGAATCACCCAGTAACAACGTTTACTGTCTGGTATTTGAAAGTATTTAAGTGTTTTATTGTCCAGGTCTTTTTGAATATAAGAACGATTAGCTAAAATACGGTTAATTTTGTAATACGAAATTTTCCAGCGATGTGCAGCTTCATAAGGAGTCATATAGTTATCAATTCCCATTATTCATTCACCTCTTGTACTTTATTGCAGCTCTAAATGTTTGTTTAAGTCATCCTTTACTTCTTCCAATTGCTTTGTATCCAATTTGTAGTAATAGATACCTTTTTTCTTCATATCGGTTCCTTCATTTAAAGAAAGCTGTTCTGTTTTTTCAATGGTAGTTAAATAATTTTTACGTAACGTATTTAATTGGTCCATAGGAATGTTTGTTTGCATATTATGTTTCATGACAATTAACAGATTGTCGAATTTTTTAATAGTTTCAGCAGATTTAAGTTGTTGTGCCAATCCAACTAAGACGGCACGTTGTCTATTTTGGCGTCCAAAGTCACCATCCGGGTCTGATTTTCTCATACGAATATACTCTAGTGTAGATTCACCATCTAGGGTAATTTCTCCCTTTTTAAAATCCTTGCCGTGACTTGAGAATGCTTTTGGATTGTTTACGGTTACACCACCCATTAAGTCAACTAAATCGATAACACCATCCATGTTAATTTTCACGACATAGTCAATAGGGATGCTGAATAACTGTTCTACAGTTTTACTAGCGCCTTCAATTCCAGCATAGGCATATGCGTGATTTATCTTGTCAAATTTCTCTTTCCCAGCAATTTCAACATAGCTGTCTCGAGGGATACTTATTAATTTTGCAGAACGTTTGTCTGGGTTTAAAGTTACAGTAATCATTGTGTCTGATCGACCGCTTTCATTTTCACGTTCATCAACACCTAATAACAGCAATGAAATAGGTTTCGAACCCTTTACTATCTCATTACTAGGCGTTTTCCGTTCTTTTGTCTCGTACACAATTTTTGTTTTTTGATAACTATCTTGTGCACTTTTTACTTTGCTATACGTATAGCTGGCGGCTATCGTTAATAGAAGTAAAATAGCTACAAGTACCCAAATTATTTTTTTTGAAGTTAAAAAATTGATACTTTTTATCTTTTTTAACTGACATTTTGTTCATGCCCCCTTACTTATAATAAAAACATGTTTACCTATACGAAAGAAATGGTTATATTGGAGATGACAAGTATTTACCATTTTTACTAATATATATCGAAAAAAGAGTGGACGTCTAGTATTTTTTATGGGAGGTATAAAATTGAGTAGCTCAGCAATCAGCGTAGAAGAAATTGTTCATATTGTGAAAAAGCGTTTTGGCCTCCTTTTATTTATGGGGCTATTAGGACTGGCAATTAGTTCCGTTATTACATTTGTGGTAGTAACACCAAAATACGATGCAACGACACAATTATTAATTAATAAGGTCCAAAAAGGAGATAGTGTCAATTCCTATCAAGAGACACAAACGGATTTACAATTGACGTTCCAGGCTCGGTAGGCCCAGAAGCGCCACTAACGGTAACCGCTACAAATGCAAATGGTGAAAGTGAGCCAGCTTCAACAGAAACACCGGCAGATCCTGTAGTAGCACCAGCGGCACCAACGGATGTCACAACAACAGGTAACTCAACAGATGGTTACCAAGTGACCGGTAAAACAGAGCCAGGCGCAACGGTGAATGTATATGACAAAGACGGGAACGAAGTCGGCACAGGAACAGCGGATGCAGATGGAAACTTTACAATTGAGATACCAGCATCAGTAGGGCCAGAAGCCGACTTAACAGTGAAAGCTGAAAATGAAGCAGGTTCAAGTGAAGGAACAGTGAAAACACCAGCAATTTCAGGTGCGATTGTTGTTAATGAAATGAAAGAATTTAACACATTAATTACAGGTACAGCACCAAAAGGAACAGAAAAAGTTAAATTAACAGTGAATGGCAAAGACTTAGTTCTTGGGAATGTAAATGCAGATGGTACGTTTGAATTTGATCGTAAGTATGTTTATGATACAGCGGGCAACAAGAAGGTACTAGGTGCAGGCGACGAAATCGTTGTCTCATATTACGGGCCAGGAAAACAACCCGTTACAGCAGGATCAACAATCGTACAGCCTTCAGAATTACAAATTACAATGGATGCCATCGAAGTCCAAACGAGTGAGTTTACATCAACAAAAATTACGGGTACTGCTGGGCCAGATGTTACAAAAGTTAAGCTTACAGTAAATGGCCAAGATTTAGTATTCGCAAATGTAAATGCAGATGGCACATATGAATTTGATCGTAAGTATGTCTATGATGCACAAGGTAATAAAAAATTATTAGGTGCAGGCGATATCGTTCGCGTAACAGTAGCTGATAATGGAAAACAAAATTACTATGCAGAGCAAGCCGTAACTGCAACTGAAGTAGCACCAGTTGTAATTGAGAATGTTGATAAAGCAACATATACGATTACAGGTACAACAGATGCAAGTGTATCAAAAGTACAGTTATCAGTGAATGGTAAGGCATTAGCAACGTATGATGTTGTGGATGGCGAATTCACAATTACACGTAAATATGTCTATGATGCTGACGGTAACAAGAAAATCTTAGGTGCAGGTGATGTTATCACAGTTTGCAACTATGAAAAATTAAAAGATGGTCAAGCATCAATCACTGTACCAGCAGATTAGTTTTTAAATCGGGCTACCGTTGAATGAAGAGTAGCATAAGAAATCGCTTTTGGCGATTTCTTTGCTGTTTCTGAATGAAGGGATCATTACCTCGGTAGCCCTTCTTCTTTCATATTAATTAAAAAAAGGGTGGTTATGTATGCGTAAGTTAACTCAAACAATGATGTTATTACTAGTAGCTTCGCTATTTTTAGCTGCATGTAATAAAGCTGAAAAAGTAGAAGAAACTAATGATGCTAATGAGGCAAAGGCACAAATTAAAGTAGGCGAGATTGATGAAAAATACGATGCTGTAAAAGTAGATGGTTTCAAAATTCAATTGCTTTCAACAGAAGTGAAAGACGATACGTTAACGTTACATTTAAAAGTTAAAAATACAACGGACAAAAAGAAACTCTTTGATGCCTTTGTATTAAATGTACAAAATTCAGAAGCAAAAAATTTAACATCTGCAGTTGAAAATAATATGGGTGAAACAATTAAAGCTGGTAAAGAAGTGGAAGGTACTGTTTCATTTACTGCTGCTGGTAAAGGACCATTCACAGTAGAATATGACGACTTAGAAAACGATAAAAAAGAATTATGGAAAATTGAGCGATAGGAGGAATAACGATGCCGACAAAAAGAGTAGAAGTAATTCATATAAAAGAGTTAATAAACCATGCATTTAAAGAGCTGTTATTAGAAAAGGAATTTGATCGCATTACAGTAATGGATATTTCATCGAAAGCTCAAATTAATCGTGCAACATTTTATCTACACTTTAAAGATAAGCAAGAGCTCTATACGAATTATATGGAGTACTTCTTTTACCATGTCGACATCATCTTGCACAATATAATGTCACCTACTTATGTGAATAAGGGGTTAGATGAGAAGTGCATAATTAATGTACTTCTCTTTTTGTTGTAAAATAAAGTCTTTTATCCTAATAAAAGACTTAATAAATAATTAAAAAGATAAAAAACGGTTCTTTATCACCGAATTATTAAGATGCATTACTGTTTTATTGCGATTCGAATAAGGTATTCTTGTACTATAGTATTGAACGGAGGTGCCTCATGGCAATACACTATGTAGAACAATCCTTACATAAATTGCAAAAATTATACCATCAGAAAGCTTATCATGAGGTAATTGATGAAGCAAAAAAATTATTAAAATCGTCAGCAATTAAACAAAATAGAAACCAACAATTTCACTGTTTGCTATTACTTGGCGAAAGTTATTCTTTTCAGGCGAAGTTTGCAGAAATGGTCCAAATTGTCGCGCAGCTTCAACCGATTTTTCCATGGATTAAAAATGTCGAACAGAGTCGCCGCTATTATATGCTGATGATGCACTGCTGGTCATTTTTCAAGCAATACGCAAAGGCAATCTATTATTTTGAAAAAGCAATTTCGTTGCAAAAGAGTGAGCTTTCTTCTTATACAAATCAGGTATATTATACATTGGCGGCACTTCATATGCTCAACGGTCAATTTGAACAATCCTTAAAAGAAGTACAAATTATTCAACAACGACAAAATAAGCAAAAAAGAGGCTATTTTTTAATAGAATATGTTTATTTTTTAGAAGCTCGTCTGCGACTAGAACTAGGACAAATTTTAGAAGCACGCTTACTTTTTAATAGTTTAAATAAATTCGTAATTACACAACATAGTCAGGTGATGAAAAATGATTATTTTTTATTGCAATTACGACTTTATCTTGCAGAAAATGCACATAAAAAGGCGATGCAGTTAGCGTTGGAAATGATTACATTTGAACAAACAGAAAATGATCTATTAATTCGTGAATATGTATATCCACTAGTAATTGAACATTATTTACAATATGAGGATTATGAAAAAGTAGTTGAACTACAGCGCCAAGTGATTCAAAGCTATCAACACAATAATTTATTGCAGCAAATGAATGATAGGGAAATACTTCAGCAAAAATATGAATTACGAGAACAAATGAATGTGGATGATTTAACAGGGGCATATATGCGCTCATTTATGATAGATGTATTTCAGGAAATGTTTGCAGAAAACGAATGGTATCAGCTCTATATGTTTGATTTGGATGATTTTAAATTAATTAATGATCGTTACGGGCATCTTGTAGGCGATCAGGCGCTGATTCAAACGGTAGAAGCGGCCAAGCAATATTTCGAGAAGCAATCCGCAATTATTACGAGATTTGGCGGCGATGAATTTATTGTGATTGTCAAAAATGATTATGCAATTGAGACAAATGCGCAAGCATTTTGGGAGCATATGGCAAAGCAAACGATTAACGAAGGACGCATTCATTTACGCTATAGTATCGGTGCGGTGCTTATTGCGAATCGTCAGCCACTTGATGTTGCAATTGAACTTGCAGACCAATTGCTTTATACCGTCAAGGAGACGGGAAAAGGCTATCTTAAATATAAAATAATTGATTAAAAGGATGCGTAGGCATGGATTTTTTCTTGACTTTCAAAATTGAAAAGCGTAAGATATATCGAGTAGACCAATCGTTATAATTTTTTTAGGAGGACATTCTTATGAAAAATAATCCGACGCGTGATCACTTGCTAGATGTAGCAACGAAGCTATTTCATTCACAAGGCTATCATGCGACAGGGCTGAATCAGATTTTAAAAGAATCTGGCACACCGAAAGGGTCCCTATATCATTATTTTCCAAATGGTAAGGATCAACTCGTGAAAGAGGTGGTACAGTCGTCATCCAATCGATTGGTTAAGGACATTCAAGCGCATTTAGATTCGGACCTAAATCCAGTCATTGCGATTCAACATTATTTAGATAAGATGAGTCAGCGCTTTGAAAATCTAGAAACACCGGATAAGTTAGACATGCCGCCCTTTTCACTGATTTCGTTAGAATCAGCATTTGCGAATGAAGAGATTCGACAAGTGTGTCAGGAAAATTACAATCAGGTAGAGCAGCTTTATTATAAGAAGATAGTCGCTTCAGGTGTCGCTCAGCCAGAGGCACACGCTCTTGCAGTATCGATTTGTGCTGCCATTGAAGGCGTATTAATGCTATCGATTACGAAAAAATCAAATGAGCCCATTCATATGCTACGAAAAACAATTCCAGGTTTCTTCGCATAGGAGCCTAGGAATTGTTTTTTGAATAAAAAATATATAAACCGGTCTAATATTTTTTTGGAATTAAATTATATAGACTGGTCTAGTAAAGGGAGTTAGTATGACTACAGAACAACAAAAGAATCCCAAACCGATGATTGCTTTATTAATGATTGCAACATTCGTCGGCTTATTTGGGGAAACAGCAATGAACATGGCTATGACCAATGTGATGACCGACTTTAATGTTAGCGCTGGAACAGCACAATGGTTAACAACTGGTTATTTATTAGTATTAGGAATTTTAGTTCCGGTCTCAGCTTTAATTATTCAATGGATCTCAACACGAGGAATTATCATCCTTGCATTTGTTTTCTCGATTGTTGGTTCAATTATTGGCGCAATCGCACCAAATTTTGAAATTTTATTACTTGCACGTGTTATCCAAGCAGTAGGTACAGGTCTTGTTTTACCGCTTATGATTAATGTTATTTTAATTGTTGTCCCAATTACAAAACGTGGGGCAGCAATGGGTATCATGGGGATGGTTATTACATTAGCCCCAGCTATTGGACCAACATTAGCCGGCTTTATCGTCGATATTTCAAGCTGGCATTATATTTTCTGGGTAAGTGTGGTATTATATATCATTTTACTTGTTGTATTTATGTCGAAAGTATACAATGTTACAACATTAACAAAACCAAAAATTGATTTCCTATCTGTTATTCTTTCAACAGTAGCTTTTGGGGGTATTATTTATGGCCTAAGCACATTTTCAGAAGGAACAACTGCTTCAACAGTTGGTTTAGTTTCAGGTATTGTAGCCTTACTATTATTCGTATGGCGTCAATTTGCAAGCGAGCAGCCAATGATTGATTTACATGTATTTAAATACCGTAATTTCACAATTGGCTCATTACTATTATTCATCTCATTCGCCTTAATTTTAGCGATGGCTATTTTAATGCCAATGTATTTAAAAGGCAGTTTATTATTAACAGCAACAAGCGCTGGCCTAGCAATGCTTGTAGGTAATATTTTAAATGCAGCATTAGCACCAGTCGTTGGGAATACATTTGACCGCGTTGGTGCGAAAATTTATTTAACAATTGGCTTTTTATGCTTCGTTATTGCAACCGTTATGTTATATGTCTTCGTTAGTGCAACAACGCCATTATGGATTGTAATTGTGGCGTATATGATTTTCTTCATCGGTGCATCAACAATTATCATGCCAGCACAAACGAACTCATTAAATGAATTACCAAAACAATTGTACACACATGGTTCAGCCGTACTGAACACATTCCAACAAATTGCGGGTGCTGCAGGTACAGCTATTGCCATTACATTGATGACAACAGGTCAAGCATCCTATGCTACTGAACATCCAAAAGCGAGCATTGAAACATTAATTGCTGCAGGGACAGAGCATGCCTTCTTCTTCATTGTTATTTTAGCGATTATTGGGTTTGTATTATCATTATTCGTAACACGTCCAAAAATGAATCACTAATATTTTTAAAAGACTAGGAGGAATCCTAGTCTTTTTTTGTGCATAAAAAAGGAACCGCGAAGGCGATTCCTTTTTGCTTTAAGCCTCTATTTTGTTCTTTTGTCGTACAAAAAGTAATAGATATAGGACTAGCATAACAATCATCAACACAGCAGAAAGGACATAAATAGCGCTGTAATCCACAGATACGGCAACGATGCCCAGAACATAAGAACCGATGGCGATTCCGGCATCAAATAATGTGAAGTAGGTTGCGGTAGCGTAGCCTGTTCGCTGCGGAGAGGTTGCTTGAATACAAAGTGATTGGAAGCTTGTCGTCAGTGTACCGTATCCAACACCGATGAAGGCAGCTGATGTTAGTAATAAAGCCGCATTCTCAGCATTACCTAATAAAAATAGGCCAATTACAAAGAAGATGAATGATGGAATAATGACATATTTTGCGCCATATGTGTCATAAATATGGCCTGTTACTGGACGTACGCCAATCATTGCAACAGCAAGTACAGCATAGAAGTAACTTGCTGCATCTAACAAGCCTTTTTGTGCGGAATAAAGAGGGGACTAAATCAACAAATGCTGCCACAATAGTCGGGGTTGTACTAGTAATTATTTTAATTGCAGTTATTGTAGGAATTATTTTTTATATGCGTAGATCAATTGTTCGACCAATTGAATTATTAAATCAATCGATTCAGCAAGTAGCAGCTGGTGATTTAAGTACAGAAGATGTTGCAGTTCGTTCGAAAGATGAAATCGGTACACTGTCGACTGCATTCAATGCGCAGTGGGGATTCAACGAATTGCAGAAGCAACGCAAAATCTACAAGAAGTAGCGATTGATTCTGTCACACTGTCTGATTCTGGTCGTCAAGCACTTGAGGATATTACACGTAAGATGATGGAGATTTCGACGAGCTCTGTAGAGACAACAGGCCAAATTCAAGCATTATCAAAACAATCTGAGGAAATTACATTGATTGTCAAAGCGATTAGGCAAATTACGGATCAAACGAATCTTTTAGCACTCAATGCAGCAATTGAAGCGGCGCGCGCAGGAGAAGCGGGCCAAGGGTTTGCAGTTGTAGCAGATGAAGTGCGCAGTTTAGCAGAGCAATCCAATAAATCGGCAAGTGAAATTCAATTATTGATTGAAAATGTTCAAAAAGCGACAACAACTGTCGAAAATAAAATTATACAAAATAATGTGTCGATTCAAGAGGGTGTTGACACAATTACAAAAGCAAGTGAAGTATTTGGTAATATTTCACAATCTGTTAATAAAATGCAAGGTGAAATTACGGAAGTGTCTGCCATTACAGAGCAGTTATCTGCCTCTGCACAAGAAGTATCGGCTTCAGTAACAGATATTGCCCGTTCCATTGAGGTCGAATCACAGCAATTAGGTGAAGTTTCAACATCATTGAACGACATTACAGCGGTTATTTCAAGTCTATCTGGCACATCTGAAAGCTTACAGGATCGTGCAAATACACAGGAAAATTTATCTGGGCGCTTTACTGTTTAATAAATATAGCTTGTTAGTCTATATATTAAAAAGAACTACATTTAAAAAATGTGGTTCTTTTTTGTTATGATTTAAAAAAATGTGAGAATATTTCTAAAACGCATTCGTTATCATATATAACAGGGAGGTGCAAAATGACAAAATCAATCGAACAGCAGATTAAACTATTAAAAAAGAAAAAAGAACATGCACTCGAAGCGATTATTGATGTGTATATGCCATATGTAAAAGCAATTGCCTTACGCATTTTATCTAATACAGCTACTGTCGATGAATGTGTGAATGATATTTTTTTAGCAGTCTGGCAGAAAAGTGCACAGTTTGAAGGAAATGAAGTAGACTTTAAGCGCTGGATAGGGGTTATGACAAAATATAAAGCTATTGATTTATATCGTCAGCAAAAACGCCGAGGAGAGTATGAGTTTAAGCAAGAGGATATGTCGTATTTTTCTGTGGATTCTGAACCCCAACAGTTGTATTTACAGAAAGAAGAACGCCAAGAAATGCTAATAAAATTAAGTCAATTACCTAATGTAGACAGGGACATTTTCATTATGAAATATTATTTAGAAATGAATAATAGTGAAATAGCAGAAGCACTGGAATTAACAAAAGCTGCTGTAGACAACAGGCTGTATCGAGGGAAAAAGAAGCTTGCTACGCAGCAGGATAGGGGGAGAGCATTGTATGAAGGATGAGAAACGAAAATTTCATATAGATATTGATGATGTCACAGAAGTAGAAGTGACAAAGCGTGAAAAAGAACGTGTATTAACACATGTTTTAGGTGGAAAACAACGCAAGAGATCATTTGTGATGCCCGTAATTATCACTCTTGCGGCTCTGTTGATTTTAGGCTTGAGTTCGATTCGTTTATCACCAACATTTGCGGCGACAGTAGCTAAAATCTCATTATTTGAACCTCTTGTTACAGCGATGATGGATGACAAAGGACTTGAAGATATCGCAAAGTATCACTATATGGAAGAAGTAAATGCAGAGGCAACCAAAAATGGTTACACTGTAAAAATTACTAATATGATTGCCGATGAAACTGGATTTATTATGTATTATGAAGTAAATGGTGTCAAAAAAGATGGCGAAGTAATGGTAGAACATTTCAAAAAAGATGGTAAGGAAGTAGAAGGCTCAATGTGGAGTGAAATTGTAAATGATAAAAAACAGCAGTATGAGTTTGTATTAAATCTTCCTCTAACAGAACAAGTACAGTGGAATAAAGTGGTACTAGAGGCAGATTTTAAAGTGAATGATACACTAATTAAAGTGCCATTTAAACTGAAAAACGACATCGCAAAAACAATCATCTATCCACTAGATAAAATAGTTACCATTGATGGTCAGAAAATAGCTATAAAAGAATTACGTGTGTCACCTCTACGCGCAGTTGTTGTGACAAAGGCAGCCTCTACAAATACAAAAAAAATCTTAAACATTGATTCGATTCATTTGAAGGACGAACATAATGAAGTTTGGGGCGGGATACAAAATGGCCTATCACGTCAGCAAGATATTAAAACCGGCGAAACAGCATATGTGCTACAAAGCAATTATTTCCGTAATCCTAAGGAACTTAATCTTCAAATGGGACATGTACAAGCGATTCCAAAAGATGATACTGTTATTGTTGTAGATTTCTCTGCAGAGAAGGTCCTTAAACAGCCTGCATACGTAAAAGAGAAATTCAAAGTTTATAAAAATGGAACAATTCATTATAAAGGAAAAAACTCCTCAATCTTTAGTGCAGACGCAAGTACTTTATCTGGTAAGACTGTTGATTTTCATTCTAGTTCAATAAATCATATGAATAAAAAAATTATTGTGAAAACAAAATATAACGTCCAAAAGATTAAAGAACCTGTGCAAATTGAAATTGAACAGTATCAACATTATTTACAAGGATCAACAACCATTCGAATCTATTAAAAAGTAGCACCCAACAAAGGGGGCTACTTTTTTTCATAATGTACATTGACGAACTGATTAAATGTTTCCGTTTTCGTAAGCCGCCACTCCGATTCATAGCTTCCTTCAGGGAATAAGCGAATGCCTTTTCCTAATAATACAGGCGTGAGTGTTAGTGTCATTTCATCGACAAGACCTGCTTCGAGGAAATCACAAATCAACTGTCCACCGCCAACAATCCAAATGTCTTTACCTTTGGATGCTTTCAACTGTCTACCAAGTGATTGAACGGGTTCATCAGTATAGGTAATATACGCGGTATTTTCGCGTGTTTGATGTGTATATACATAACCTACCTGCTCTTTATACGGATAATCGCCATTCATTTCATTCATCACCCAATCATACGTCGTGCGGCCCATAATAACCGTATCAATGTCACGCATAAAGTCGCCGTAGCCATTATCTCCCTTACCATCGACCTTCATAAGCCAGTCTAAGCTGTCATCTAATGTAGCAATATAGCCGTCTAGAGACATCGCGATAAATAGCTTTATTTTTCGCACCGAATCCCTCCTTGTTTTAGTATCATAGCATATTCCGGATATGCTATGATACGGGTATCAAGAGGCTAAGGGGCGGCTATACTATGAAGAAATGGTTACGATGGATTTCAGTGATTTTACTGGTGACAATTTTAGGTGCTGTCATCGCATTTGAGGTTTCACCTAAACCAGGGACAAAATTAATCCAATTTGCATTTAATCGAGAGGTGCCAATTGGCGATTCAGGTAAATTCGAGCAAGCAAAGGAAACAGTAAATGTAATAAAAAATGAGCGCTATGATTCACCTTATGCGCGCAATACCTTTGATGTGTATTATCCAAAAAATTTAAAGAAAACGGAGCAAGTTCCGGTTGTTTTTTGGTTACATGGTGGCGGCTATTTAGCAGGGGACAAATCACTCGTTAATGAATTTGCTCACTATGTAGCGGAGAAGGAGCAAATTGCGATGATTTCAGCCAATTATGAACTAGCACCTGAGCTTAAGTATCCAGGTCAAGTGAAGCAGTTAGAGGATGTTTATCAGTATGTTCGTAAGCATGTGGCAGATTATCCATATTTAGATCTTACAAAAGTGGCATTTGGCGGTGATTCAGCAGGTGCACAAATTGCAGGACAGTTTGTATTAATTCAGACAAATCCAGATTATGCTAAACAGATGGATATGACAGCAACTGTACCAAAGAATGAGCTGAAGGCATTTATTTCGTATAGTGGTCCTGTTGATTTACAGCAACTTAAAACATTGCCAGCAACGAATTTATTTATGAAATTTTTTGCTCGAACAGTAGCGTGGGATTTACTAGGGGATAAGGAATGGAAGTCACATCCGGCAATCGATGAGGCATCGATTGCGCAGCATGTCACGACAGATTTTCCACCAACGTATATAACAGATGGCAATACGCTTTCATTTCCAGAGCAAGGAAAGGCGTTAGATCAGGCGTTGAAGGCGAAAAATGTATCAGTTGAAAGTCTTTTTTTTGATGAACATCAGGAAGACATTTATCATGAATATCAGTTTAGCTATGACTTAGCAGAAGCACAGCAAGCACTGGATGAAACATTGATCTTTTTAAGAGATTATGTGAAATAATGCGTTAAGAGGCTGGGACATACGTATAAAAACAACCGTTCCTATGAGCATAAGAAAAACCGGAACTGCGCTGTAGCGCAGTTCCGGTTTTTCGTTGCGAACGCTAAAAAAGGAAAATGACGTGTTTTGTCCCAGCCTCTTTTTTTATTCGCATAATGTTAAGGGATGTTTCTACCGTTAAAATGATAGGTTTTTATATCTAAAATAAATTTTGTTATTCGTCATTATTCGACAGAATGAATGTAAAAAATAGTAAAATAATAATATTATTCGACAAAAAAGGTCTTTGTGACTTTATTTTTCCCTAATAATGTTTTGTTTTTTAGGTTGTTCTATGCGATGAAGTAGATAAATTAAAAGAACAGAAGGATAGATTTAAGCTATTAGACCCTTAAATTATACTAGAGATTGTACTAATTTTAGGGAGGTTATTCACATTACGAAAAAAATAAGCTTTTCTTTTCTTTCGTTAATGTTAGTTTTCAATGTTATTTTAAGCTATGCGGGTGTCGGTACAACTGCAAAAGCAGCAATAAATGATGAAATTGAAGGCCTAACAGGGTTTGAGCTATCGTATACAGATAGTGAACGCAATGAAAAGGATGCTGTAACGTCATTAAATGATATTATTCAAGCAGCCTATCAATTTGAGTTTGGCAATTTAGATGCAGATAAGACGATCACATTTAAATTACCAGCACAATTGAAAGTTATTCAAACTTATACGAACGAAGAAATTACAAATAGTAATGGTAAAGTCATTGGGAAATTTACATTAGCAGCAGATGGTACGGTTACATTGACTGCATATAAAGGAAGAGATGTAAAAATCAATTTCAATGCAGAATCAACAATGAAGCCAGGAACACCAATTGAAAGTAATACGACTGAAATTGTTTATGGCTCTCAAAAAGCCGAATTAGTAGTAGATTTTGAACAGGGAAAAGCTATTTCAAAAGCTGTTACAAAAGTAAATGATACAACGTATAAATGGACGATTGACGTTAATACGGAATTATCAAAATTAACGAATGCAGTCGTGAAAGATGCAATTCCACAAGGCTTAGAGGCAACAAATGTGAAAGTCTCTGAATTAAGTGTGGCACTGAATGCTGGTGATAAACTGTCATTCGTTGCAGGGAAAGATGTATCAGATACAGTAACGAGTAAAGATCCTGTGACGGTGACATTAGGTGACACGTCAAAGGCATATCGTATCGAAATTACAACAAATAAAGTCGACAATAAGCTGATTGCGAATTATGTAAATACAGCAACACTTGAGTCAAATGAAGGTTCTACAACATCAAATGAAGCTTCAATGGCTTACCAAACAAAGGTAAATGTCAATAAGAGTAAATCAAGCGTTAACACAACTGATGGTTATATCGATTATTTCATTGACTTCGATACAAAAGGCCAAGAAATTCCAGCGGGCGCAACGATTACAGATGTACTAACAACGCCTGCTATTAAGGATAAAAACTTTAAATTAGCTTCACTGAAAGCAGCTGATTTCACAATTGTGAAAAAGGATACAGCAGAAGTAGCTGTTCCAACAAATAGCTATAAAATTAATGTTACAAAAGATGGTACACGCGATAAAACGACGGTTATGACATTTAATGAAGCACTTAACGGACATTATATTATTCGTTATCGCGTGAGTTATTCACCAAAGGGCGGTATTCTTTCACCTTCTGATATTCAATTCCGTAATACAGCAACATTAAAAGCAACTATTGACGGAAAAGAAACAACGCTAGGTAGCGATTATGAAGATATTTCCATTAAAAATTCATATAGTGATACACGTAAATCTGTTGTTGAAACAGATTTTAAAAATCGTGTTGTAACGTATGAAATTAAAGTAACGATTCCAGAGGATGGTAGTAAATTCTCTGTAAAAGATACACCAGTTGATAATGGTAGCATTACGAATTTAAAGTTTGTAAATGTGAAAAAAGGTGATGCTGTGTTTGAAGATGCATCGATGAAACAAGTAGGCAATGATTATTATTTCTACTTATATAACACGAAAGATGCCGCTTCAACGACAGCTAAGGGTGTCTACACAATCCGTTATACAATGGATTTTGATGCCGATAAAGGCGCAGAAACAGGAAACAGCAATAGCTATGTCATCTATAAAGGTACAGAAGCACAAACCGATGCAATCGGGACAACTTTCTATCCAAACAATAGTGTACTAGCGAAAAATAACGGCTTTAAATCCGGCAAATTATTATTAAATGAAGATGGTACGTATAAAGGAAAAGAGTACAAAGTAGGCTTTAACTTTAACCAGCATGACCTAACAGATGCGACATTGAAAGATACATTAAAGGGTAGTCAGCATTATATGAAGGATTCATTTAAATTGTATGCGTGGGATATTAAAGACGGTACAGATACAACCGGTATTACAGAAATTAAAGATGTAAACTGGGCCGAAGCAGTGACATTTGCAGAAGGTAATCAATCATTCACAATTGATGTGAATAAATTATTACCTGACACAGCAGATGAAACAACGACAGAGGTTGTTAAAAATGCGAAGCAAACAGGGGATTTAGTAATTAAAAAAATTGATGCGGCCAATAGTGATAAGCTAGCCGGTGCAGAATTTACTATTACAGGTCCTTATGGCTACGAAGCAACTGAAACATCGAATGCAGCGGGTCAAATCACACTGAAAAAGTTACCAATCGGCACGTATACAGTAAAAGAAACGAAGGCCCCAGCAGGTTATGAGTTAGCTGCAGCACCATTCACTGTCACTGTAGCTGAAAATAGCACATTTACACAAACGGTAATTAATGAAAAAATCGTACCTCAAGTTGGGTCAATCATTATTAACAAGGTGGACGATAATAATGTAGCGCTAGCAGGTGCAACATTCCACATTACAGGACCAAATGGTTATGATGAAATGAAAACATCAAATAATATGGGGCAAATTGAATTACATGAGCTTGCAGTCGGTGAGTATACCGTGACTGAAACAAAAGCACCAGCAGGCTATGAACTAGTTGCAACACCATTTAAATTAAACGTAACAGTACAAGGAACAACAACACAAACGGTCGTGAATAAAAAAGAACAGCCGAAAGTGGGCCAATTAATCATCGAGAAAACAGATGAGCAAACAGGTACACGATTAAAAGGTGCTACATTTGAAATTACAGGTGACGACTATAACGAAAGCTTCACAACGAATGCAAGTGGTCAAATCATTGTGAAAAATCTTGTACCAGGCACATACACTGTAAAAGAAACAGCTGCACCAGCAGGCTATACATTATCCACAGATACGTATGATGACGAGGTCAAAGCAAATGAAACTGTGAAGCAAGTCATCACAAACAAAAAAGAAACAGCAAGCGTGACATTAACGAAGTTTGATGCAAAAACGTATAAAGTGTTATCAGGCGCTGTATTTAACTTAGTAGATGAAGATGGCACACTTGTGAAACAAGCACTGACAACGGATCAAAACGGTCAAATTACAGTAAGAAATCTACCAACTGGTCATTATCAATTTATTGAAGTGAAAGCACCAGTAGGTTATACACTGGATAATTCACCAATTAGCTTTGATGCAAAAGGAAAACATATTGATTTACAATTCACAAATATGAAAGTTCCAGAAGCACCAAAAGAAGATCCAGAAGAGCCTCATACACCAACACCTCCTGGTAAAACACCAACACCAGGAGATGGCGGCGAAAACCCAAGTACACCAGCGACTCCAAGTCAAAGCACAAGTGAGGCAACGTCAACAACTCCATCAACGGATACAACGACATTACCACAAACTGGGGAAAGCACTAAATTTGTGATGTATGCAGGTTTAGTAATCATCCTAGGGGCACTTGTATTGCTTGTAGCGGTACGTCGTAAAGCAACAAAATAATTTTTACTAAAAACACGCTCCTGCGCTATGATGTGGGGGTGTGTTTTTTTAATTTTTTAAAACCACTTGATGTCTGGGCTCGTCTAATGATGTGTAAAGGAGTGATCGTGTGGACAGCATTATGTCACAGGTAAATTGGCAGGAGGAACTGCTGGAGCAACTAATGACAGATTATGGACAGGATATTTTACAGTTAGTGTATACATATGTACGTGACAATGCGCTTGCAGAGGATTTAACGCAGGAGATTTTTATAAAGTGCTATCGTGCGCTTTCTAACTATAAAGGACAGGCAACGCTAAAAACGTGGCTTTGGTGTATTGCCATTAATCATACGAAAGACTATTTGAAATCATGGCATACGCGTCACATGACAGTTACAGAGGCACAACAATTTGAGCATTTAACGGACAATGAGTCTGTTGAACAAATGATTGAACAGCAAGAAAGCCAACGAACCGTTATTGATGCGGTGATGAAGCTACCAATCAAATACCATGAACTTGTTTACCTGCATTATTTTGAAGAATATTCACTGCAGGAAATGGCGCAGATTTTAAAGGTAAATCGTAATACGCTAAAAACGCGTTTGAGAAAAGCCCGTATGTTATTGAGTGAGCACTTAGAAGGGAGTTTTGAGAATGAATTCATTTAAAAAGAGTTTGCAGCAACATACAAATTTACAGTTTACAGAAAAAATGAAGCAAACCATTCGTGAGGAAGTAGCTCGTGAAGCAATTGAGGCAGACCGTTTATTACAGCTACTACAGCAACCTCAGAGTGGCTTTGCGCTTTGTGAACGATTAAAAGCAAAGCAACAAAGTGCCGTTTATGTGACCTTACATCGTTTAGAAGTAGAGGGGTTAATTTGTAGTACATGGCAGGAGGAAGAAAAAATCTATAAAGTATCAGCAACTGGTTTAAAACGTGTCAAACGCTATGAAAAAGCACAGAGAAAAATGCCGCTTCAGCAGCTCTTAGAGGAGGCGCGTCATGTCTATTAAATTGTATATTGAGCGTGTAACGAAGCAAATGCGCAATAAGGAAGCTCGTGCATCTGTAGAAAAAGAACTGACACAGCATTTTCACCATCAAATTGTGAAATTGAAGGAGCAAGGTGCTACACAGCAGGAAGCAGAGCGGAAGGCTATCGAATTAATGGGAAACGCAACAACACTTGGCCAATCGATGGACCAAATTTATAAACCACAAACAGATTGGCTACTAATTGGCCTAGCAATAGCCGCAATACTATGCAGTTTTTTAGCACTTCCCTATGGTCAGCAAGTTGAAAATGGCACATTGATTTTGAAAAATGGTTTGTATACGGTGTTTGGGATTGGAATAGCACTGCTGATTACGCGTTTTGACTATCGTAAATTACTTACCTTTGGACATCAATTATTTTGGCTAGGGGTGGCGCTTAGTTTCGTATTAGATTTCATGCATCAATCGATGCTGCTTTGGTCATTTTATAAAATCATGTTATGGATGCAGCCAATATGCTTACTCTGGACAGTATGCTTAGCTATTTTTATGACACGTAAAATAAATATATGGCTTTTAAATGCCTATTTAATGGTGATATTTATCGCATTAGTGATGACACTTAGTCAGCAATATGTGCCTCTTTTTGGTATTATTTTTGCTATTATGCTTCTTTGTAGCAACTATCGTATCTCACAAAAGATTTGGAGTTTAGCTGGCTGGTTAATACTCATAGGGCTCGCGCTTACGTATTATTATGTGCTGATTTATCCAACACATGGACCTTATTTAATGCTTCGAGTAGCAGGAATGGAAGAGGTAAATCGGTATTTACAAACGATTTTACAATCCGCGCATTTTATTGGCGCAAGTGATGTTCAGGAACACATAATTACCTTTGAATACATTTTGCTCAATATTATACAACAATTTGGTTTTTTAGCATTAGCGATTGCTTTAGCATTAATTGCACTGCTTATCATTCATTTTGTAAAAACAAGCCAAACAATTCAACAACCGTTTGGACAAATGCTATTGATTGGGATTGGGACATTCTGTTCGCTATTATTTATTAGTAATGTATTAAGCTCACTAGGTTTACTTAATATTGGTGCATTCATGCTTCCATTTTTTGATTATGGTCTGATTTCAACGCTTTCAACTGGTATGCTAACAGGACTTTTATTAAGTGTGTATCGCCGGAAAAATCTTTTCGTGTGACATTCATAGGTTTTAATATATGTGTGAAAATAACCGCTCCTATGAGCATAAGAAAAACCGGAATCGCTATGAAATGCGGTTCCGGTTTTTCGTTGTGAACGCTAAAAAAGGAAAATGACATGTTTTGTTCCAGTCATTTTTTTATTTCCAAACCTCATAAGCATATATTTAAAAACTTAGGGAATACTTTAGCGAGGTGATAACAACATGATTTTTCAACCAAAGCTCGGAAAGTGGACGTTATTTTTGACCTTTTTCATTGTATTTTGCTTTGTCGTCATCGTGACACTTCCTGCTTTATATGAAGAGCAGCTCTCAAACACAGGACGCATTGTATTATTAGCGATTGGCTTTTTCGTTATCGCATTTTTTGTCTGGTATATGCTGGCGTCGACAAAATACATATTAGATAAGAAGCATTTAATAGTGAAGGGCCGTTTGAAAGTAGCTCACGTGCCTTATGCAGGGATTTTTCTTATGTTTCCAAGGAGATCAAATACACGCCGCGATTTCTTTTCAACGAATCGACAGGCCATTGCGATTTTTGCGGTACATGAGGAAGCATTTGACCAGCTTGAATTTGTAACAGAACTCGCTGACAAATATGGTGAAACGGTACCACAGTATTTAACACGCTATGTGATGCATCCTGAACAGGAGCCAGCATTTTTAGCAGAAGGGTTTCAGCCGGTGATTCTTCAGATGGTCGTAATCTCACCAGCAGAGATAGAACGCTTCCAAAATGAATTAATTAGTCGCTCACAATGGCAAAAATAACGATGATGCATAGTAACGAACAAAAATATATGCTATACTTGGCTCGCAACTAACACATACTGTAAAAAAAGAGGTTCATAGCAAAACAACCCTCTATAAAAAACTATGGGAATATGACGATCTGTCCGTATCCGCATAGGGTGCGGCTTTTTTTATGGCCGTTTTTAGTTGCACCATCAAAAAAAGAAAGGTTCGTGATTAGATGCTTATGCAATATTATCCACATCCACAGCATGATTATTCATACGAATTAAACAAGGATATGAATTTTTCAGCAGCACACTTTATTCCAGATGAACAGGCAGGGAAATGCGCCCATATGCATGGCCACACATATGTTGTCAATATTACCATTGCTGGAGATACACTTGATGACACAGGATTTTTAGTCAATTTTCAAAAACTAAAGGAGCTCGTGCATAAACGTTATGATCATCGTATATTAAATGATTTAGAAGAGTTTTCAGGAATGAATTTCCCTACAACAGAAGTGATTGCACAAGTCATTTGGCAACGAATCGAGAACTATTTAAAAACAGTGCCGAATCAGCCAAGCTGTCTGCAAATTCTCGTACGTGAAACGCCGACGTCCTATGTATTGTATCGTCCAAAAAAGGATGAAAATCATGGCTAAAAAAGCACCGGTAATGGAGATTTTTGGACCGACGATTCAAGGTGAAGGCATTGTTACAGGACGTAAAACAATGTTTGTACGTACGGGAGGCTGTGATTATTCCTGCGCTTGGTGTGATTCTGCCTTTACGTGGGATGGCAGCGAACGAGGGCAATTAATGACAGGCGAAATGATTTGGTCAAAATTAATGGAGATTGGAACAGTAGACGGTATACGAAATTTCAATCATATTACGATTACTGGAGGAAACCCGGCACTCTATAATGAGCCAATTGCGGAGTTGATTACGTATGCACATGCCGCTGGTGTAGCAGTAGGATTAGAAACGCAAGGGTCACGCTGGCAAGATTGGTTTTTAGATGTAGATGATTTAACGATTTCTCCAAAGCCACCTAGCTCAACAATGAGAACCGATTGGGTGGTACTCGATTCAATTATTGATCGTCTGCCAAAATATTCTCTAAAAGTAGTTGTTTTTGATGAAGCAGATTTTGACTATGCAGAGGTAGTAAATGCGCGCTACAAACCAAGTGAATTATATTTATCCGTAGGGAATGATAATTCAAGCGAAGCAGGCTCGATAGCCGAAAGACTGTTAGAAAAGCTCGAATGGTTGTGGCAAAAAGTCATTGCTACTCCATCGATGAATAACGCAAAACCCCTGCCACAACTCCATGCACTCGTATGGGCAAATAAAAGAGGGGTTTAACCTTTCCATTTTTAGGTTATTATTTGAAATATAGTCCACAAATCTGTATGATGGATAAAGAATAGTCAATTAGGAGGTTTTTCGAATGAACAAAACTGAATTAGTCAATCAAGTAGCAGAAGCAACTGAGTTATCAAAAAAAGATGCAGGTAAAGCGGTGGATGCAGTATTTGAAACAATCCAAAACGCCCTTGCGAAAGGTGATAAATTATCACTAATCGGCTTCGGTACATTTGAAGTACGTGATCGTGCAGCTCGTACAGGTCGCAACCCTCAAACTGGTAAAGATATTCAAATCCCAGCAAGCAAAGTACCTGCTTTCAAACCAGGTAAAGGCTTAAAAGACGCAGTAAAATAATTTGAAAAACCCTTACATATTAAGGGCTCAGGCATTTTATATGTTTGGTGAAAACCCTCTGAATTTTTCAGAGGGTTTTTGTATTTTTATATCCTGGAGGCGCTGAGATGAACATAGAAGTTAAATCGTATATTACTATTCCACCTGAAAAAGAAGAGCTAGATGAAAATCAAACGTATCCAGGTTATATCGAAATGACAAATTTGGACGATTTAGATGTATTTAATTATGCATTTGGACGTTCTGGAGGATATCCTGGAGGTAGAGTTGTTTTCTATGTAGATGGTGAACCATTGCTTTTTGATAAGTTTGATACAAAAGTAGATGAATTATATAATTTTTGGTTTACTCTAATTTCAACCTTATTACCACAAGATAAATCTCTTGATAGAAATACTTATTTAGTACTTTATGAGAGTGATTATGTTATGGATAATTTTAAAATCACAATTTTTTATCATAAAAAAACCGTAGAATTCCATTATGAAAAACAAGTAATCGCGACTTTTTCATTAGATACCTATAAAAAAGCAGTCTTACAAGGTTTTTTAGATTTCATGTGGCATACGAATTTAGAATTTGAAGCGATCACACATGATACTTACGATGAAGAAATTGACTATATTGAGTTACGAGAGGATACAAATGATGTAAGTGAGCTCTATGCTTGTCGTTCTATTTTCTTACAATATATGAAGGAAAGTTATAAACAAAAAAGTTATGACTTAGACAAATTAATAAACCTTGATTTTGATTTAGATTATTATCATTCAAAATTAAAATATGATTTAGGAGACTAATTTTATAAAATTACCAAAAGTGCAACCTATTCAGTTGCTTTTTTGATAATTTATGTGAACGAGTGCTCTAAATAGATACAGAATTGTCGCCAAAATTCAATGTCTTAATTACTAAAGAGCTCTGTAAAATCATTCTAATAAAGTTATAATTGAATCTAAAATACAAATAGGAGGAGCTTTTTGAATATATATTTATTAATAACCTGTTCAGTATTTTTATTGTTTATTGCAGGGAATGCTTTTTATGTTACGTTTAAAACATATGAAGATGATGATGATTTCACTTTTAACGGTATCACTTGGATTGAAGTGTTATTTAGTATTTTATTACTTATTACGGAAAAAACTACTTCAGATAAATTTCATACCATTACCTTTAAGATTCTTTCTTTTATATTTGGTTTATTCTTTTTAGGTTTAGCTGTTTTATCATGGATACTTTTCATTTAAAGATAAAGTCAACTATATAACTCAATTAGAAGAAAGGACGCTTTATTATGAAGTTAGAAATTAAAAGTTATATTAAAATCCCACCTGAAAAAGAAGAGCTAGACAAAAATCAACCGTATCCAGGTTATATCGAAATGACAAATTTGGACGATTTAGATGTATTTAATTATACATTTGGACGATCTGGAGGATATCCTGGAGGTAAAGTTGTTTTTTGTGTAGATGGAAAACCGTTACCTTTTAACGCAGAAGCAGATGAACTATATAATTTTTGGTATAGTCTTGTGTTAACTTTATTACCACAAGATAAATCTGTTGAAAAAAATGATTATATTGTACTTTATACAAATAATTATGTTATGAACAGTTTTAAAATTAATATTTTTTATCATGACGAATTGTAATATTAAGTGCACCACTCAAAATAAATAAAAAAAGACCCATTCAATATGAGCCTGTATAATTAAAGTTCCTACACCAAAATCAACAGGGGG
>NZ_JBHUOR010000128.1:0-39348 GCF_042686175.1 Kurthia populi
ATCCCTGTACAATCGCTAATTTTAATGCGCTCGTAAATTTCGTCATAAAAAAACCACACCTCCAATTGTTAGATTGTGTCTAACAATTGGGGTGCAGTTCATTTTTACGTTTATGATTGCCTATTTCTTTCTGAATGATGCGCTGCAGACCGCGATTGCGATGATGGCGGTGTATGCGACGATTGTGGTTGGTTTTACATCTGGACAATTTATTTTACTGTATTTAGTGAGTACAATTTCGATGATCATTGGTTCGCTTGTTTTTGGTAATATTACACGAGCTGCAGGTGCGAAACGGGCTGTAACCTTTGTTTGTTTCATTATGATTGCCGCTTTATTAATTGCGGTATTCGCACAGGAGCAATGGATGTTCTGGATTGCGGGCTCTTTATTCGGTGTATCACTCGGCTCAACATGGGTGACTTCACGTACGTTCATTATTCAGCTGTCGCCACCAGAGAAGACCGGCCAGTTTTTCGGCTTATTTGCCTTTTCTGGCAAAGTATCGTCCATTGTAGGTCCTGCGCTATATGGGACGATTACCTTAATGCTAAAAAATTACGGGACACTTGCTAGTCGTGTGGCACTCGGTTCTTTATTAGTGCTTACGATTATCGGGTTAATCGTGCATCTTTTCGTGCGCGTACCAAAATCGACAAAAAGTGCTACAATAGAGTCATAGGAGCTGATAAGCATGATAAAAGATGCTGTATTTGAACAATTAAAACAAGCAATGCGTGACAAGGATTCATTGAAAAAAGGGGTACTACAACTTGTGAAGGCAGCAATTGACCTTCAAGCGAAAGAACAAGGTGCACCGGTTTCAGAGCAAGATGAAATTTCGATTATCCAACGCGAAGTGAAACAAACGGAACAAGCGCTAGAAGGTGCAGAGCAAGCGGGTCGCGATGATTTAATTGCGGATGAAAAACGTAAGCTAGAAATCTTAACAGCGTTCTTACCAAAACAATTGTCTGAAGAGGAAGTTGTTGCAGTATTAACAGAAGCGGGTGTTACAACCGGTATGAATATGGGCGAGGCAATGAAAATTGCGAAACCTGCACTCGCAGGAAAAACTGACGGTAAAACAATGGCGAAAGTCGTTAAGGCATTAATTTCTTAAATTATGTCATTCAGTAAAGGAATTACGCAGTTGCGTGATTCCTTTTTTCTATTCTAGGGTACATATATACAGCGAAGTATTTAATTTTTCATAGACAATAATTTATAAAATAGGAAAAAAGGTGGTGAATGAAAAATATGAATAGCATTTTAAAAGAATCCGTTATTTCATTAAATGACTATTTCGATACAAATCAAGTTGATGACTTTTTTCAACTTGTTGATCAAGTCATAGAGCAATTACAACTAGAAGAGGCGCACGAGCAAGTCATTCATTTTACGCTATGTAAGGCTAGTTTATATTTTAATGTAAGTCACTTAACACTCGCTTCACAAGTTTTAGCAGAGAATGCAACATATATTGAAAAGTATGGTGATGTGGCACAGAAAATCCGCTATTTAAATACACTAGCGGCGATTCAAGGACGAAATGATGATTTGGAGCAGGCCTTTATGTATTTAGATCGCGCCAAGCAATTAGCGGAACAATACGACCGGACACATTTAGTGAAAATTTATCATAATTTGAGTGTCTATTATTTTAATCAGCAGCAGTTTGACGAAAGCTTATTGTATGCCCAAAAAAGTATGGCTTATTTTGCGGCAACGCGCAAAGCGGGCACACAAAACAATCGTGCCCTGATGAATTATGCCAAAATTTTAATTGCGATGGAACGTTTAGAGGAAGCAGATGAGCTACTTGAAATCGTGAAAGCCCAGTTACAAGAAGATGATGGAGAAAGCCGTCTAGCATGGGTAAAAACATATGTCGAATGGCTTGGAAAAAAACAGCAATTCGACAAGGCTTATGCTGTCTTGAAACAAGAAATTGCACAGCATCCAAACAAGCATAGTTGGAATAAAGAATTATATGAATTATTATGTCCTTTATCAAAAAAAACGCAATCAAAAAGACACTATTTTCAGGATTTAAAACAATTGAAACAAGCGATGGATTTGGTAAATGCAGACTTTGTGACAACGCAGCTTCAATCTGTTAAAAAATATGTTGATATTGAGCAGCTTCAGAAAATTGCATGGTGTGATCCATTGACAAATGTGCATAACCGTAAATATTTAGAGGAACATTATGAAGCGTTTAGTTTGCGTTATCAACAGCATACCGTGCTCGTTTTTGATATCGACCATTTCAAAGAGATTAATGATACATTTGGTCATATTTCTGGTGATCAAGCAATACAGCAAATGGCAGATGCCGTCAATTATTTTTTTGAACAACAAAAGGCCATGTTTGTTCGTTACGGGGGCGATGAGTTTTATGTGTATTATCAAGGGCCCTCAGAAGCGGACGTTGTGGCGTTTGCGCATTATTTCCACGAGACCTTAATTGCGGACTCATTTACATACGAGCATATGACATTGCCGCTATCTGTATCAATGGGCAGTGTCTATGCAGCTGAGACACGTACCTATACAGAGTGGTTTGAAGCGGCAGATAGTGTACTATATGAGGTGAAGCGACAAAAGCGAGGGGAGCTCTATTATAAAACGGTATAAAAAAAGAACGACGCCTTTAAAGGAATCGTTCTTTTTTATTAGGCAGGGAACATTTCGCTTAAATAATACCCGCAATATTGCTGGACGATATTCGCATTTACTTCTGGTGTAACAATCGCTAGACGTGTTAAGAGTGCACTATTGTCATTTAATAGCATCACGAGGTCCATCAGTAAGCTGTTTGTGAATGAATACAATTTATAATCGCGCTCTAACTGCGTAATACGTTCTTGTTCAGTGCCCTGATACATTTGTTTTAGCATTGGAATGACTTGATTGTATGATGACATGCTTTGTTTTTCAGCAGCAGTCATTTTTTCATCAAGTGCTTCTGTTGTATACGCCTCTTTTGAACGAACAAGCTCTTTTAAAAGCTCTAATAGCATCCCTTGCTTCGCTGTTAATGACGCCATTTTTTGTAGTAATGAATGCTCATATACCGCTTCATTACCAGTCATCGTCATCTTTTCACCTGTAAGTAGCGCTGTATATTCCTTTTGGACGCTATCTGGATCAACGAATTGCATGAGTTGGCTAAAGAGTGTGCCATATAATTTATTAACCGTTTCTAAATCTTCATCTGTTTTCGGTGCTTGTTGCTCTTTTTGACTAGGTTCTGTACCGAAATACAGGCGACCGACATCTAAGCTCCCAATTTCATCAAAGCGTAACCATGCCTGTGCGAGCTCATTACCGATTGGAATATAAAATGACTCTTCCGCTTCCTGATAATCAGCATGTGATAAGTCGTTTTCTGCGAGTAAGGCATTATAGCTTTCAGTGCTTTCCATTAGACCATAACGATATAGCTGTTTGTATAAACGCAGCTGTGCCTCTTCTTGTAGGGCATTTTCGTCAAAATCAGCGACCGCATGTGCTAGATTACGTAATGTATTCGTATCGTAATAAAGTAGGAATGCGCCTTTGACAGGGAGTTGTGCCTTTAAATCATCTGGAATGCGTTCATACATCGGTAACGTTTGCTCTGTTAAGCCGTAATGCTCCACTTTCGCAATTTCGATATGAAGCGCTGATAAATACGCCGCAATCGCTAAATTTTTATTTTCCATTAAGTAAGAAATCTCGCCAAGCAGACGGTAAATTTGGCTATTACCAGGTTCTTCTTTAATGGCTGCTGTACACATATTAATCGCTTGATTCAAACGAGCTTGATGCATTAGATCGCGCGCGCTAGAAAGTAATTTTTCAACGTTTGACATGTTCTCAAAACCTTTCAATTATGTAGTCTTCCTTATTATACAGAAGCACTCTCGAAAAAGCGAAAAAGAACATATGTTCCGTCATGCGAAAAACAGCATTTTTATGAATTTGTTAAAAAATGCTCTTTTCATGCATTATTTTGTCGATTTTGAATTTACGAGATGCGCTTCCCCCGTAAGCTGGATACAAATAGGTAGGTCACAGTTGCATTTTCGTATTAATTCTCGTATGCTAGTAATAGAAGTACGCGTGATGGGTAATCATAGCGACGTAGACGACTAGGTGGCTCCTGGTCGTTTTTTTATGCGCAAAAAACCACCTAGTTGGCTAGACTAGGCGGTACACTGTTACAGCATCATACGGAAAAGGCGATACACTGTATCAACTGCACGAAAAATGTCAGCTGCATAGCGGAAAATGGCTAGTTTTCCACTACGTTCCTTTTGCCGTTTCGCTTGAGCCTTTTCAAGACGTGATGGGTAATGTTTCGTCATAGCAACGCACCTCCCTTCGGTGAAGGAGTCAGCGAAGATGCTGCAAGGATTAGTGTATCATACGGGGCTTCTTAAGCGATAATTAAAAAAGTACTGCATGATGTAGTCAAAAACAAAAAAAAGAAGGGCTCATGTTAATGCGTGAGCCCTTCTTTTTTATATGTGATGACGACCAATCGGAATGATGAGAGGTGTTTGTGACACGGGATCTGCAATCACCTGACAATCGAGTGAAAAGATGTCCTTTATTAAGGCACTCGTCACAATATCTTTAGGCGCTCCTTCTGCAATTAATTGACCTTCTTTTACCGCAAATAAATAATCAGCATAGCGTGCGGATAGGTTAATATCATGGAGTACCATAACAATCGTTGTCCCGTATTTTTGATTGAGGTCCGTTAATAAATCGAGAATTTCTACTTGATACGTAATGTCTAAATAGGTGGTTGGTTCGTCTAAGAATAAAATGTCGGTTTGTTGAGCGAGCGCCATCGCAATCCATACACGCTGACGCTGGCCACCAGAGAGCTCATCGATATTACGATCAGCAAATTCGGTAATATTCATCATCTCCAGTGCTTCAGCAACCGCTTCGTAGTCTTTTGTGGACCAGCCTTTAAAAAGTGTTTGATGCGGAAAGCGACCACGTCCGACTAAATCAGCTACTGTAATACCCTCTGGAACAATAGGGGACTGTGGTAATAGTCCGACTGTTTTAGCTAACTGTTTTGGGGCGATATCATGAATGGATTGACTATCTAGTAGCACCTGTCCTTGAAGCGGCTTAATTAGTCGAGCCATCGTTTTTAATAACGTCGATTTACCGCAGCCATTGGCACCGATAATAATGCTAATTTGATTTGCTGGAATGGTTAGTGTAATAGCTTCTAAAATCGTTTTATCGTCGTATCCAGCTTGCAGATTTTCTGTTTGAAATGTATGTGTTGTCACTAAATATCACCCTTTCGATTGATGCGAATTAATAAATAAATCAAATACGGTGCACCAACAATACCTGTAATAACACCAACGGGATACCGTGTTTCAAAGGCGAATTGACCAATCAAGTCTGCACCAAGCACGAGTATAATGCCAATAAGCCCCGCAGGTATAATATTAGAAAACCCAAAACCTACAAGACGCTGTGCGATTGGTCCAGCAAGAAACGCTACAAAGGCAATCGGCCCCGTTGTCGCGGTCGCAAGTGCAATCATGCATACGGCACAAAAGATAAGGATAATACGCGTTTTATTCGTATTCACACCAAGTGCTGTGGCTGCTTGCTCTCCAAGTTCTAGCATTTCTAATTGCTTTGAACAATACAGGACAAAGGGCATTACACAAATAATGCATAGCAGTAACGTAAGAATCATTGGCATTGAGGCGTTATTTAAACTGCCGCTTAACCAGACAAGTGCTGTTGGTAAATCATTCGTTTTTCCGATCAACATAATATACGAAATGGCGGCGTTAAGCATTGCTTGAATGCCGATACCGATTAAAATTAAACGCCCAATCGAAAAGGCATTTTTTTTCGATAATACGTAAATAATGCACACCGTCACAAGGCCCCCGACAATTGAGGCTATCGAAACCGTAAAATGACTCGCATGCAGTACAATAATGCAAAATACAGCCGATGCGCTAGAACCGGCTGTTACGCCAATAACATCTGGATTGGCGAGGGGATTGCGGAGCATCGTTTGAAAAATATAACCCCCAACACCAAATGCAAAGCCTGCGAACAGACCCGCAAGTGTGCGTGGGAGACGAATTTCAGTAATCGCAAAAGAGGCACCGGGTACCGTTTCACCCATTAATACACGGATAATGTCTTGTACAGGGTAAATCGTATGACCAAGCATCATCATTGCACAAGCAAGGCTAAGCGATAGTAGGGTGAGCACTGCTGTCATAAGTATAAATCGCATACGGCGTTTTTTACGAGCAGTTATCATGGATTGAATCGTTGGATTGATCATAAGGCACGCATCTTCGCTTTCATTGTAATTAAAATTAAAATAGGGGCACCGATAAAGGCTGTCAAAATCCCAACCTCTAATTCACCAGGACTTCCGAGGAAGCGGCCACATACATCGGATATCGTTAAGACACTCGCTCCGGTCAACGCCGCAAGTGGCATAATGAAGCGGATATCTGCACCAATAACAAGGCGTACTAAATGGGTCGCTAATAGGCCAATAAAGCCAATTGGTCCTGCAAGCGCTGTGGCAGCACCACATAATACAACCCCCGCAAAGGACGCGATTAGTCGTAACGAGCCAGTACGGACGCCAAGCCCTGTTGCGACTTCATCACCAAGTGCAAGGGCATTAAGGCCGGGCGCTGTACACATAGCGATAATCAGGCCAATAACTAGAAATGGAATAAATAATTGCACAGTATCCCATGTACCTGAGCCGACACTACCGACTTGCCAGAAGCGGAATTTATCCATAACATTCGTACGTGGAATCATAATCGCCGTTACGAGCGATGATAAAATCGCACTTGTCGCGGCACCTGCTAATACGAGCTTCAGTGGCGTTGCACCACTTGCACCCATCGAGCCGATACTAAAGACGAAAATCGCTGTTAAAATGGCCCCGATGATAGCCAGCCAAATATAGCTACTCGCGCTATTTATACTTAAAAAAGCCATGCCACTGACAACGAATAAAGAAGCACCCGTATTGACACCTAAAATACTCGGGTCTGCAATTGGATTTCGTGTGACGGCCTGCATTAACGCACCCGATACGCCAAGCGCGGCACCACACATTAAACTGAAAACCGTCCGTGCAATTCGCTGGCGTACAATGGTTGCCTCATGCGATGTGACCTCGGGATGGAATAAGCCATCGAGTATCCCCGCGAAGCTAACCGTACGTGAGCCGAATCCAAGCGACAGCACAATACTTATGAGAAACAAAATAAGCAAAAGCATGCTTACCAAAAGAATGTGTTTTGGCAGCAGCATTTGCTTATTTTTAAGTTGTAGCGTCGTCATTATTTAACGTTTTTCGCCACATCTGAAATTTTTGATGCATATTCATCAATTGTATAAGGAATTGATAAAGGACTTGGTGTTCCTGCAGCCGCAAGTGGTGTATTGTCTTCTATAACCACAACGTTACCAGCTTTAATCGCAGGTACTTTTCCAAGAATCGGGTCTTTTTGAAGTGCTTTTAATGTTTTATCTGTACCGTATGTGACAAGGATGTCTGCATCATTTAACGCATCCGCATTTTCAGCGCTTAGTTCAACATAGAAACTTGCATCATCTTTAATTTGCGCCTTTACACTTTCAGGATAGCTCATACCTAGCTCTTCTAGCATTTCACCGCGAGGGTCGCCTGTTGTATAAACGTAGAACTTAGAAAAGCCCGTAGCATCAAATGCAACGAATGCTGCTTTTTTGTCTTTTAAATCAGAGTATTTAGCAGCCGCATCTTGGATTGTTTTTTCCGTATCCTTGATTAATTGCTCGCCTTCTTTTTCCATGCCCATTGCCATGGCGTCATATTTAATCATGTCGCGCCATGACGTTACCCAAGGCTGATCTTGATAGGCGACAACCGGAGCGATTTTCTTTAATTTATCGTAATCTTCCTGTGTTAAACCTGAGTAAGCTGCTAAAATCACATCTGGCTGTGAATCCGCAATCGCTTCGAAATCTAAGCCCGCTGTATCTCGGTAAATCGTTGGGTTTTTCTCGCCTAGTTCTTCCGCTTTTTCTTGTGTCCAAGGAAGCATCCCTGTGTCATTATCTTTAATACCGTAGTTTGCGGCAGAGAAGCCTACTGGAACGGTTCCTAATGCAAGTGCTACATCTTGGTTCCCCCAAGCGATTGTTGCAACGCGTTCCGGTTTTTTCTCAATTGTTGTTGTACCTAATGCATGTTTAATTTCGATTGGGTACTGTGTATCATTTGAAGCTCCTGACTCTTTATCAGCTGTTTTGTCATCTGCATCTTTATTAGATGAACAAGCACCTAAAATAAGCGCGAATAAAGCAGCCATAACGAGCATAAGCAACGATTTTGTTGTTGTTTTCATATGAGCGCAACCTTTCTTTTACTATGTAATTTGTTGAGAATTATTCTCACTTAATGAAATATAAAGGGGAATGAGCGAAATGTCAATGCGCGTCACATTACTTTTTTCTCTATTTTTCGACAAAAATACGCAAATATCCATTATTTCACCTATAAATAGCTCTTTTCGTGCGCAAATATCCAAATACTAGATGTGGCAATAAAAAAAGTGGCTGGGCCAGAATACGTTATTTTCCTTTTTTAGCGTTCGCAACGAAAAACCGGAACCGCACCACAGCGCGATTCCGGTTTTTCTTATGCTCATATGGGAGGTTGTTTTTATACATATGTCCCAGCCTCTTGCATAACCAATTATACAATAAAGGCAAAGTATCCTAAGAATAGAACACAAAGTACATACATAATTGGGTGAATTTCTTTAAAGCGTTTTTGTGCCATTAAACAAATTGGGTATAACACAAAGCCCATACCAATACCGATTGCAACACTTGATGTAAGTGGCATCATAATGATTGTTAGGAAGGCTGGAATTACAATTTCAAGTTTTGTCCATTCGATTTTACGAATTTCCATGGCCATTAAGGCACCGACAATAATTAATGCAGCAGATGTTACTTCTACAGAAATCACACTGATGACTGGTGAGAAGAATAGCGCGATGCCAAAACAAATCGCAATGACAACAGCCGTAAAGCCTGTTCGTCCACCAACAGCAATCCCTGCAGATGATTCAACGCTTGTTGCAGGGGTTGATGTACCAAGAACTGCACCAATCGCACCCGCTGCAGAGTCGGCGATTAAGCCTTTCCCGATGTTCGGGATTTTATTGTCTTTCATCATACCTGCTTGACTTGTTAAACCGATTAACGCGCCTGCTGTATCGAAGAATGCGACAATTAAGAAAGTGAAGATAACAACTAATACTTTCACAGTAAAGATTTCGTCCATGTGGTTAAAGACAACACCAAATGTTGGCTCTAAGCTAGGAATGCTGCCAATGACTGATTTTGGTACGTCAATTAAACCAAAGATCATACCAAGAACAGTTGTGATGACCATACTATAGAAAATACCACCGTTGATGCCGCGTACTAACATAATAACCGTTAATACTAAGCCAACAATCGCTAAAATCGTCATAGGCGATGTTAAGTCACCGATTGAAACGAAGGTTGCTTCATTTCCGACAATAATACCACCATTTTTCAAACCGATAAATGTAATGAAGAAACCAATACCAGATGCAATCGCATATTTTAAATTCAATGGAATAATGTTAATAATTTTTTCACGGATTTTTAATAAGCTTAAGATCATAAAGATAATACCGGCGATAAAGACGCCTGTTAACGTCACTTGCCAGTCAATGCCCATCCCGATACAAACCGAGAATGTAAAGAATGAATTTAAGCCCATACTTGGCGCAATAGCGATAGGGAAGTTAGCTAAAATCCCCATTAAAAGGGTACCGATAATGGCAGTTAATGCTGTTGCCGTAAATACGGCACCTTGGTCCATGCCTGATTGGCTAAGGATAATCGGGTTCACGACAAGAATGTATGCAATCGATAAGAAAGTCGTAATCCCGGCAAGTGATTCCTGCTTGTAGGAAGTCCCGCGTTCAGCAAATTTAAAAAAGTTTTTCATGTGTTAAGCTCCTGTTTGCCAGATTAAAGATGAATAGGATGCGATAAACGATTTATTTTCTTGGAAAAACAAAAAAACTTTGACTATGGCATAGTCAAAGTTTCTCTACAAAATGAAATAAACGTATTACAGTATCCCATTCCTTGTAGACAAGCTATTATTGGTAGCTGGTAGAAACTTTCAAGCCATATTCTTGAAATTATACAAGGGTTATTCTCTTTTAAAAACAATAGAGAAATAATAACAATGATTATTTATAACGTCAAATGTAAGAAAATTCATTCATTTTATACTTTTTAATAAAATGAGATTCGTTTTAGGGGAATCGAATTATTTTGATTATTAAAGAGATATAAAGACGAACGATTATTGCGTGATATGCGATTTAACATACGGATTTAAGTATTTTAACTTTTTTTAGTGATTATATGATTTGTATTTGTTGAAAGCTCAAAATAGTAGCCTTAGAAGCGGAGGAATGGATTTCTAAATACTGTGCGAAGAAATAGTATGCAATGAGGTGTTAAGCGTTAGATGACTTTCTGGCGTAAAAATCTGCGAATTAGATTGTTTGAACAATTGTTATTATTGTACAGATAGAATTTAAGATTAAATAAAATTAGATAGTTATATGCTTGCTATAAGGGAAATATAAAGACGCTTGCTTTAAAAGGATGGAGAGCGGCCGATATACATACTACCATCTGTTCTTTTGTTTTAGTTTACATAATATATATTATAGGAAGTTATAAAAATTAGAAAAAATAGAAGTAATTTCATAGGTTTTATTGTATATTATAATTAAATTGATTTTCACATGGCCGATTGTCTTTTTTATAAATTTTTGTCGTTGGAGTTGGTCTATATATGAAGATTTTCCCCCTTGGTGTTGGGAACGCTTTTACGAAACGTTTTTACCACAACAATTTCTTATTTGATTTTGATGGTGAAGCCTTTCTTGTTGATTGTGGTACATCCTTACGTTTTTCGTTAAAGGAAGCTGGCATCCCATATGCTGATTTACACAATGTTTTTATTTCGCATTGTCATTTTGACCATATTGGTGGTCTCGAGGAGCTCATTACACATCGCCTTAAAGAAAATTTGACGACGAAAGTCTATGTCCTTCGCGATATGTATGAAGATGTGTTATCCGTATTAGCACCTGGTTTAGGGCTTCAACAAATCGAGGAATTTTGTGAATTTATTTTATTGGATGGCCGTACACCATATCAAGTAAATGGATTTACGATTGAATTATTACCGACGACTGGCCTACATATTAAAAATATGCTGAGCACAGGCGCACGCATTACACAGCCAGACGGTACACAAATTTTATATAGCTCTGATATTAAAAATTTGATGCATAGTCCATTTAAATCGGTTGTTACACGTAATACACGTCTAATTTTACAAGATATCAGTTTCACAAAAAATGGTGCTCATAGTACATTTGAGGAAGTAATTGCTTATTATCCACGCGAAGTGCAGCATTATATCGTCGCGATGCATTATGATGATAATATAGAAGATTTTTATGAACTGATTGAAAAATCACCAATTCGCCTTGCACGTCAGCACCAGTGGATTCATGTTTAATAAAAAACGTCTCGAATTAGTTCGAGACGTTTTTTATTCGTACCAAGGCTTCGTATACAGTTCCCCGCCGATATTTTGCTGAAAAAAGGCATTGATATATAGCAGGCAAATGCACACGATGTCATCATACTCCGCTCCGTTAATCACAATATCCGCAATAGAAAGCCACTCACCTATCCGTCTAAATGGTAGCTCCTGCACGACATCTTGATGCTTCACATAAACAAGCGTCTGATACCGTGAAAAAAACTCATACGTGTCCTCTCCTGATCGCCAAGAAAAATGCTTATCGCCGTTTTTCTTTGTATACACAATTTTCTTATCATTAATCCATACCTGCTGCTTCTCCTGTTTAAAGGAAAAGGCGAGGTTTTTCCCGTCATACAGCATATACGTCTCATTTAATAACGACTGAAATGTATGATTCATGAGGCGTTTCCAAAGGACCGTTCTCTTTTTCGCCGTATATAAAAGTTTCCCGTTATCAGCTTCTATATGAAACGTATACACACTTGACTCCAAATGTTCCTTCCGACGAATGCGCATAACGACAAAGACATCTCTTTTCGTCAAAATGATATTTTTTTGCGTTAAGTAAATTAAAAACCCGTACTTTTACGCAAATCACATCAAAAAAATACTATTTTAAAGTGATTAGGCTGTTGTAAGAGTTCCTTGATGAAAATGCATTTTCCACTGGCCATCTACCCGCTTCCAAATCGAACTTCGTAAAGAATGCTGTGCATTTACCGCATTATACACGCGATACGTCGCAAGTATGATGTCCTCCGACAGCAGCTTTATGTGAAAATTATCGATTGTCATACAGACATCACCAAGCACTATTTCTTCTATTTGTTCCTGCTGATACAATACCTTCCCTGAGCTACCAATTTCAAAAAAATCATCTGCCAAAAACAAACGTAAAGCCTTGCTTGAACGGCGTACTTCCGGCTTCAATAAGGCAAGCTCTAACGCTAAAATCGTATCATGCATGCATACCCTACTATAATAAACGATATTGATTCACCGGCCGTCCAATCCCGCCATACTGAATCTCAATGACTACACGCTTTTGCTTTTCTAAAAAATCTAAATAACGACGTGCGGTTACCCGTGCGAGCCCAACACCATGCGCCACTTCCTCTGCTGAAATGGCTGCTTGTTGCGTGCCGATATAAGTAACAATCTTATCAAGTGTTGCCTTATTCAAGCCTTTTGGAAGTTCCTTAGATAGCGCTGCATCTTGTGTTTTATGTAATAATGCATCAAGCTCCTGCTGGGATAAGGCATCCTTCGCAGTAAACTTTTGCTTATAGCGCGCATAATTTTCAAGCGCTTCCTTCATCCGTTCAAATGAAAAAGGCTTCATAATATAATCAAAGACGCCTAGATGCACAAGCTTTTCGATGGTTTCGCGGTCATTAGCAGCCGTCACGGTTATCACATCAACCGGAAGTTCACGTGCCCGAATTTGTCGCAAGCTCTCTACCCCGTCTTGTCTAGGCATATACACATCCATAAAAACAAGGTCTGGCTTTAACATCGCTGCCTTCTCTACCCCTTCGATCCCATCATGTGCAGTATCAATTACTTGAAAGCCCTTCACATTCTCAATAAATTGTTGATTTACTTGACGAACCATTGGATCATCTTCTACTAATAATACGCGTAACATTGCTACCCCCTACATCTCAAACGTCACGACAATACTTGTACCGGCGTTTGGTGTACTTTCCACATCAATTGTTCCCTGTGCCTTTTGAATAATATCTTGAATTAAATATAACCCAATCCCATGATTTTTGGAATGTTTCGTCGTAAAGCCATTATCGAATATACGCGCTATTTGCGCCTCGCTCATACCAATCCCGTTATCCTCAACCAAAATCGTCAGCACTTGATCGTTTTGGTCAATGCTGATGAATAACTTTTTATCGTCATGTGTCGCTAATTGCAGTGCATCAAAGCTATTTTCGATTAAATTACCGAGCAATACGACAAAATCATGAAAATCAAGCGCCTTCGGTAAATAATCAAGCGAGCTCTGTGCATCAATCTCGACTAGAATGCCGAGCTCCTTACCGTGATTGACCTTACTTAATAATAAGCCAGCTAAATTTTGATTTTGAATGCGCTCATGCAAAAAATCCTGTAGCTGGTCTTGCTCTTTTTTGGCACCTTGAATATACTGCAACGCAGCTCGGTAATTGCCAAGCTGCATGAGTCCCGCTACGGTATGCATTTTATTTTTATGCTCATGATTTTGAATACGTAGCGCCTGCACAAATTCCTTTACGCCCGTCAGCTCCTCCGCAAGCTTTTTCACCTCTGTACGATCCTGGAAAATAGCAATCGCCCCTACTGTCTCCCCTTCTACTTCAATCGGTACACGATTCGATAAAATGGTATGCTGATTAATGAGTAATTCCTTATTGTAAATTGGCTGATTAAAATCTAAAATCTCCGGCAAGCGCGAATCCGGCAAAATATCATAAATGTTTTGCCCAATCAAATCCCCTTCATCGACACCTAAAATTTGCTTCGCTTTCGTATTAAAAATCGTCACGATAAAATGATTATCAATCGCAATGACCCCTTCATGCATCGCATTAAAAGTTTCCGAACGCTCAATATAGAGCTTCGCAATTTCGTGCGGCTCATAATCGAGTAAATCCCGCTTCATACTACGGCTTAGTAAAAACGCTCCCCATGCGCCAAATAAGAGCGATAAGCATGTCGCAACTAAAATCTCATCGCGTAAATTATGGACGATATCCAAAAATGTTGGTAGTTTATACCCGACAAGTACCACCCCTACTTGCTCATGCATAGTATTCATCACTGGCACAAAGGCACGTGCGACGGTTCCTAAATCTCCCTTTGCGGTCGTTGAGTAATAGTGCTCGGTAAAGGCATCCTCTATGTCATTGGACTGCGAGCGTAAGCCAACAAGGGATTCCTTTGGGTGGCTTAAACGTACCCCGTCCATCGTCAATACGACAATATAGTCGGCCTTATTGGTCGTCCGTACATCGCGTATCGTTTTTTTGAGTTTCGTTGCCTTTTGCTGATTCGTTAAGGCATCATTTTCTAAAATCGTTGGTAATTCAGGTAGTTTCCCAACCGTTTGTGCCACAAGCATCGCCTGCTCCGTTATCCGTTTCTCTTCAGAGTTCAAAATATTACTAATAATAAAAAGGCCTGAAATTAAAAAAGAAAAAACGATAATAAAAAAGGTTAAGGCGGTAATTTTCCCCGTCATGGATACACGTTTATCAGTCATTCGTGATTGCCTCCCTTAAATGCCTCTATTTTAGCATGTTTCCTATGGTAAAATAAGGGCTGTATAACAGGAGGCCAGCGATGCGCACATATATTTTATCAGCAGTACTTATTTTATTACTCGTTATCGGCATTTTTACGATTCCGAATCTCTCAAAACAAACGATCTATAGAGATAGCGAGCAACAAGGACTTGATGAGCAAATCACGATTCATTTTAGTCATGTCGTTGCTGAAAATACACCAAAGGGACGCACTGCACTTTATTTTAAAGAACTTGTTGAGGAAAAATCTGGCGGACAAATACATGTCGAGCTTTATCCAAATGGCATGCTATATAATGACGAAAATGAAATAACGGCCCTACAGCATAATGATGTGCAAATGATTGCGCCGACCTATTCAAAAATTTCGAACGATGTGCCTGAATGGGGTGTGCTTGATTTGCCGTTTTTATTTGAGAATGAAACAGATGTTACACGTGTTTTAAGCAGCGAGGTCGGTGATACATTGCGTCAAGCGCTAGAAAAACAAGGCATTCATGGACTAGGCTTTTGGCAAAATGGCTTTAAGCAAATGATCGCAAAAGACGCACCTGTTCAGACATTAGCGGATTTTAAAAGCAAACGAATGCGGACCATGGCGAGCAACGTGCTTACAATGCAGGCAAAGCTACTTGGTGCTACACCACAGGCAGTATCATTTGATGAGGTCAATAGCGTGATTTCTAAGGAGGCCATAGATGTCCAGGAAAATACATTATCGAATATTTACTCCAAAAGCTTTTATAAGGAAGAGCCGTATATTACCCGCTCTAACCATGGCATTTTAGGCTACGGTGTATTGATGAATCAACGCTTTTGGGATAGCCTGTCAACTGAATCAAAAGGCATTATTACGGTATCAATGCAGGAAGCGAGCGCCTGGAATGAAAAAATAGCGCGCAAAATGAATGTGGACGACGAACAGCGTATGAAGGCATACGGGACGCATTTTTACACATTGAGCACGCATGAAAAAGCTCGCTGGAAGCGTACATTACAGCCACTCTATCATGAATTTCAGCAAAAGGACTATCGAGACATCCTTGATGCAATCGAGCGACAATTGCATCAAAAAACGCCTACATCATCGCAGTGATGTAGGCGTTTTTTGATTATTTCGAGTGATCTTTTAGCCATTTGCTAACGAAAGGATAAATCTCTTTTTGCGCATAGCGGCCTGTACATACCGACACGTGACCTGTTGGTACTTCGTGAAGTGTGTTTACTTTACTTGAAACTTGTTTGTTTAGCGCCTTAATTTGCTCTGGCTGTACGATATTATCGCGTGTTGCGCAGATGTTTAATAAGTTCGCCTTAATATTTGAAAGCTTCACTTCTTGACCGCGAACGGCTAGTTCACCTTTAACGAGTTTATTTTCTTGATAGAAGTCGCGAATCCACTGACGATAAGCTTCCCCTGGGAATGGTACGCCATCGTTTAACCATTTTTGCATAAGCTTCCACGTTAACACGGCATTGTCGTTTTCGATACGACTTGCAAGACCAACATATGTGCCAAGCGAGTTAGAGATTGGGCTTAATAAGCGATTTCCATAGTCAATCATTTCAAATGGAATATTCCCAAGTGTATCAACCATTTTATCTAATTGGAATGTGTCTTTGTTTAACCAGTTCGTATAAAGACCAGCGTCTTCAAAGTCTGTTGGTGACGTCATTAAAACAAGATTTTTAATCGGTAAAATGTCATTATAAAGCGATGTGAAAATCGTCGACATCGTACCACCCATGCAGTACCCATAAATTGTTAGTTCCTTTGCGCCTGAATCTTTTAATACTTTTTTCACTGCGCGTGGGATGTAGTCTACGATATAATCGTCAATTTTCATATGACGATCCTCGTGACCGGCTGTACCCCAATCAAGTAAGTACACATCATGGCCATCGTTTACTAAGTACTCAATTAAGCTATTTCCTGGGTATAAATCTAAAATATATGAGCGATTAATTAATGCGTAGATGAATAAAATCGGCACTTTATTCGTCTTTTTCGCATGTGGTGCATAATGGTATAATTTTGACTTGTTTTTTGTCCAAATAACTTCTTTCGGCGTTTGACCTACTTGCGGGTCTGATTCCGTTGTTACAACCTCTGTAAAACGTTTAATCTTCTCTAAATCCTGTGGCAACACGGCTTCTTCTGGTAATTTCATCGCTTCGATCCATTGTTCGAACGACGCTGTTGGTACTCCATTACTCACAACAAAACCTCCAATATCAAAATAAGTAGTATGTTTCAGTATCCTTTAGCGGAAAAGTAAAGGATATCCAAATGGCTTCATTTATTCTAGGAGTGGCTCTATGTTGATGAAAATGTAACACATTCGTTTAGGAATATTATTTTTTCGTCTGTGGCGTGTTTTTTGCAGCAGGTGTTGCCGCTGTTTTCATTTGTGCATTCGGTGCTGGTGTCAGAGGCTTTTGCGGCACCGCCTTTGGTGTCGTAGCAGCTGCTTTTGCCTCTACTTGCTTCGTTAATAACTCAATGACCGTATCTAATTTTTTATCTAGACGGTTCACCGTTGTTTTTAACTGCTTAATTTCTTTTGCGTGGCTATCATGTGCATCCTCTTGTACGTCTAATTGATCTTCTAAATCAATTAACTTCGACTCTACATTAATAACAAGTGAAGCAATGCTCGCAATTTCGTCGCGTGATGGGACGTTTACTTGTTTTAAATAAGATTCTGTCATGCCATTCACAAGCCCTTGATATTGTAAATATTGCTTTTGTACTTGCCCTAACCCTTCTGCGAATGCGGGTTGTTCAAGTGTTGATTGAATCGAGTCGCGGAATGCGCTCTCTGTACGGTCGTACATCTCTTTCCAGATACCGAACGCATCAAATGTTTGATTCGTCACGTAAATTCCTCCTCTATCAATAAAATCGTTTTACATTTTTCACTTTACCATAATCTTCAATTATTTCAATTAATTTTACTGTTTAGAAAAAGTTTTTTGAAATACTTGACACAAAATGCACATAGGTGTAAATTACACTTATAAGTAATTTGAAGATAGGTGATAGCAATGAATTCGAAAAAACCACAAATGGGCGCACCAAAAAACATTTTAGTGCCCATCATCTTGCTCCATTTGCGTGATATTAACGCTTATGGATATGAGCTAATGGAAAAGCTGACAACATTCGGTGTTGATTCTGTCGACCGAGGAAATTTTTATCGTATTTTACGACAACTTGAAAAAGATGAGCTTGTTACTTCCGAGTGGAATACGGAGGAAAATGGTCCAGCGAAGCGTATTTACGCCATTACTGAAGAAGGTCTGAGCTACTTAGACTTGTGGGCCGGTTCATTTGGCGAATACCAAAAACTCTTAACGAACTTCTTCAAATTGTACAATCCGTTCCTTTTCCCTAGCACGCCAGCTAGTAAAAAGACGGATGAAGCGGATGACATCAACGACTAGCAGCCAAGACTCCCCGCTCATGCTTTAAAAAAACATGACCACTATTAGGGAGGAAATTTAACATGGCAAACGAACTATTAACAAAAAGCGTAGATCTTATTTGGGACAACTGGTTAAACAGTGTAAAGGCAATCAATACGGTGCAAGAAGATGCAGAAAAACGCGCAGTAGAAGCATTCGCTGCACAAAAATCAGCATTCGATCAAGCACTTACTTCTTATAAGAATGTCGAAGAAAAATCAAACCAAGCGATTAAAGATTGGCAAAAACAAGTGACTTCTTCATTTGAAGCATTCACAACACCTGCACAGTCTGCACAATTGTCTACGTGGATCGACACGTTAAAAGAAGCAACAGAGCAAGCGCAAGAATTATCTTGGAAACCGAACCACGCTGTCGTGGATTACATCCGTAATGCGCAAACAGAATGGGAAAAAGCAATCAACACAACGCTTTCTGAGCAAAAATCAGAGCGCCAAAAAGCATTAGCAAACATTGAAGATTTAACAGCGAAACTAAAAGAAAATCACAAGTCTTTACTTGATTCAATTCCTGCCGTTCCAGTTGTAAAATAATGAATGTAAGAGTCTGTTATGGTACAGGCTCTTTTTATTTCCATCTATTATATAACCGCGATAAAGAGTAGATTCTATTCTTTATCGCGGTTTTTTGTCGTTTGAGAAGATATTTCATTGTCAGAAAAGTCAAAAGACCAAAAAGACCAAAAAAACCATTATGACCACAATATTCACAAGCACAGAAATTCGTACTACATTAGGTCTTGTAAGCGTTTTATTAACTACATACAAAGGGGTGTACGTATGAAAAGAGTCAACTTACGTAACTTAACGGTTCAAGTGGTGCTGGCCATTATCCTAGGGATTATCGTAGGGGCGATTTTTCCAAGTTTTGGCGCACAGCTAAAAATTTTAGCAGATATCTTTATTAAATTGATCAAAATGCTTATTGCACCAATTATCTTCCTAACAGTAGTGACGGGTATTGGTAGCATGGGTGATATGAAAAAAGTCGGCAGTATCGGCTTAAAGGCACTTATTTATTTCGAAGTGATGTCCACGATTTCACTTGCTATTGGCTTTATCGTAGTCCATATTATTAAACCAGGTGTTGGTGTTAATACAGATGCACTTAAATCAAGTGGTGCAGATATTAGTGAATATACAAAGGCTGCTGCAAATCAAGATCATGGTATTCAAGCATTCGTTATGAGTGTGTTACCAGAAAACTTCTTTGGAGCAATTGCGAACGGTGAGTTACTACCAGTGCTTGTCTGTGCGGTATTCTTCGGCCTTGCAGCCGCTTCTATCGGTGATCCAGTGAAACAAGTTATTACATTATGCGAGCAAGCCTCTCAAATTTTCTTCAAAATTGTTGGGATGGTAATGAAATTCTCACCACTTGCTGCATTTGGTGCAATGGCCTATACAATCGGCAACTTCGGTATGGGTTCATTATGGAACTTAGGAAAATTAATGCTTGGCGTATACATTACAATGGCATTATTCGTTATCGTCATTTTAGGTCTCGTATTACGATATGCCGCAAACGTCAATATTTTCAAATTCCTGAGCTATATTAAAAATGAATTATTAATTGTTTTAGGGACTTCTTCATCTGAATCTGCCCTACCACTCATTATGAAAAAATTAGAACGCTTCGGCTGTTCAAAACAAGTTGTCGGTCTTGTTGTACCAACAGGTTATTCGTTTAACTTAGATGGTACCGCCATTTATTTATCAATGGCCGCAATGTTTATCGCACAAGTATATGATGTGCATCTATCCATTTGGCAACAACTTTATTTACTACTGATTTTAATGGTGACTTCTAAAGGGGCTGCTGGTGTAACCGGCTCTGGCTTTATTACTCTTGCTGCAACACTTGCCGCATTCCCAATGATTCCAGTCGCAGGGATTGCCCTTTTAATTGGTGTTGACCGCTTCATGTCAGAAGCACGTGCCATTACAAATATTATCGGTAACTCGGTAGCAACCGTTGTTGTTGCGAAATGGGAAAACGAATACGATCCGAAACAGCATGATGTCCTCGTCGCTGAATTAAAAGAAGAAAAGCGCTTGCGTCACGAACATGCTTAAGTTATAAATGGGCTTGCAAACATTGCAGGACCATTTTTTTGTTCGCAAAAAATTGTCAGATGCCCAAGGAGCGGTTTTTGGCTACGACATATTTTTTAATAAGTGTCATTCATATGTGTATGCACCTATAAATGTAATAAGCATTTGATTGAATGACGAAAAAACATATAGAATTACTAAAGCTAAGTAGATAACTACTATTAGTTTGTACAAGTCATTTGTAAAAACAGGCATATTTAGCGCCTCTAGCGGGGGTGTTTTATGTATTTTAAGGCATAAAAGGGACGTTTCCACACATAGCAAGCTGCATAAATGAGCTACACAGTACAGATTGTCGTTTTTTGAATAAATAATGTGAGATGCTCGTTCGTGTAGTATTTCAAGCGCTCTAAAACGGTACTTTTTTATGCAAAATGAACCCTTAGAGACCCCTTTCTAGCGTAAAATGCGCTTTTTCGGGCGTTGAAAATAATAATAATTTTTGACGATGGCGTGGAATAACAGTTTTTGTTGACAGATTACGCGGTATCGTTAGTAAACGTTTTAAATTTTACCGGACCATTGTCCTGAATTGGCACATATTTTTAAGTATGTCGTAGCCAAAACCCGCTTCCTGAAGATTTCGTTCATTTCAAATGAAGCAAATAAAAAAGAGGATGGAAAAATCCATCCTCTTTTTAGTGACAAATGAGTCTTGCACGAATGAGTGCTACGGTAGTATCGCAAATGAGCGTACCGGAAATCCTGTTGCTTTATCAGGTTTTGCGACGATATTGAATATGACCGCGCCTTTAGCGGGTAATTGATCTAAATTCGTCAACAACTCAATCTGATAAGCATCTTGCTGTAACACATAAAGCTCTGCCTTGAGCGCTTTATTTTTATAAAATTCCTCACTTGAATCCGTATCAAAGGTTTCATGACCGACTGCGCGAATGTGGCGCTCTTCAAATAAGAAACGGAGTGCTTCAACAGACCAGCCTGGCGTATGAGCCACATCGTCTGCATCCTTATTATTAAATGTGTCGCTATCATCAATGCGCTTTGACCAGTCGGTACGTAGTGCGACAAATGAGCCGCTATCGATTTCCCCGTACTGTTCCTCAAATGACAGGATTTCTCGTACGGTAATCGTAAAATCAGGATTTTTTGCGACGTCTGTTGAAACGTCGATGACAACGAGCGGTAATACAAGCTCTTTTAACGTAATATCATTTAAATAGCGGCCGCCTTCAACAAAATGAACTGGCGCATCAATATGCGTGCCATATTGTCCTGCAAAGGTAAATTGTTGTGCGAAAAAGCCTGCTGAATAATCGAATAACGTTTTCTTCTCAAGCGGCGAGAAGGCATTAAAGCGGGGGGTATCGGCACTAAAACTATGCGTTAAATCCACCCATGTACGCTCCTTTAAAAGTGATAGTGCCTGTTGAATCGATTGCTGTGTGGTTGTCATACCTCATCTCCCTTTCGATTTAAGTAACAAAAAAACCTCTTCTCGATAAGAAGAGGTTGGTGTCAAATGGGATGCCGTTCTCTTCTCATCTTTTAGCAAATGATGCTACAGGAATTAGCACAGTACAAAATGTCTGTTGCTGCGTCTTCAATGGGCCAGTCCCTCCAACGCTCTTGATAAGAAAGTGATTTAGTTGTTGATACTTATATTAAAGTAATCCGCTAGGAATTGCAAGTATTATTTTGAAATTTCTGAAAAACGCGTTACTACTGCTTTATATTCCGCTTCGATGCGCGCAAATAATTCCGCCACAGTAGGCACATCATCGATCAAGCCAATGACCTGTCCAGCAAAGGCCATACCATTCTCCTCACCATCATGGATTAACCGGCGATTCGCTTGCCCGCTAATATGTTCCTTTAATGCCTCATAGGTCGGTGTCTGTTGCTCAATGGCTAAAATTTCATCCGCAAAAGCATTATGAATAACACGTGCAGGACCACCAATCGAACGTTTAACGACGACAGTATTTTGCTCTGTGCTATCGAGTAAAAGTTGCTTGTAATAGTCCGAAGCATCGACACATTCCTTTGTAGCAATAAAACGCGTACCCATTTCAATACCCTCCGCACCGAGCGCAAGTCCTGCCGCAAGACCACGACCATCCGCTAAACCACCTGAAGCAATAACAGGAATCGAAACCGAATCAACGACGCGTGGTGTAAGGACCGTTGTGCCTAAGTCATCACGTCCTAAATGGCCGCCGCCTTCTTGACCTACGACGATGACGGCATCGGCGCCAAGCTCCTCTGCCTTTTGTGCTTGGCGCACACCCGCCACAAGTACGAGCTTTTTAATACCCGTTCCTTCTAGCATCGCTAAAACCGTAGCGGGATTTCCACCTGTAATGGATACAACCGGCACTTTCTCGTCAATCGCTACTTGTATAAACGCCTCATAACCTGTTCCGTGCATCCCCATCGCAAAATTGACACCAAAAGGCTTATCCGTCAGTGAACGCGTACGCTTAATTTCACGTCGCAGTGCTTCCGGATCAGGTAAACTTAACGCCGTAACCTGACCTAATCCGCCCGCATTTGAAACCGCAGCCGCTAAATCAGCATAGGCCAGATAGGCTAGGCCGCCTTGAATAATCGGTAATTGAATTCCAAAAAGCTCTGTAATCCGTGTGTTCATCGTCATTCCTCCATTTCAAAATACAAGTGGTAATGCCCCTCACAACGAGGGTTCCATGCAGCGTGACAATGTGGACATGTATCATGTGCTAAATAGGTCGCAATCGACAATTCTTCATGACAACGCCCACAAAGAATTGCCTTTTCATCCCACTCCATTTTTGTCCATCGTGTAATCGGGTGATCTGCTTCCTCCTCATGACATTGATAGCATGGATAATATGTATGACAACATTTCATTTTGATAGCGATAATATCCTTTGCTGTATGATAGTGGACGCAGCGTGTTTGCTCATCTACAAGTTGACCACGAAGATTCATAATTGTCACTCCTTATAATAATAATACAATGATTGATACAAATATTGGAAATAAAATGCAGTAACCATCCTTTTTTTGAAAAGCAAGAAGATGAAAATGTGTTCGATTAAACCCCTGTCGAAATCCGCGTGCTTCAATCGCAATGCTTAACCGTTCTGCTCGTGTAATGAGTGCTAAGAGTAGCGGAATCACTTGTTGCACTGGGCTATACAACCGTTGTCTAAACCGTTTTATTGTGATGCCTCTCGCCTGTTGACTTAGACGAATCCGTTCCCATTCTTCGATAATTAATGGGAAAAAGCGTAATGCCAGAACAATCATTAATGCCCATTGGCCAACAGGAATACGCCATTTTTCAAGAGGGCGCAACATTGTTTCAAGTCCAAGTGCAAGCTCAAGTGGTTTGGTAGTCGCTGTTAATAAAACACCACTTAAAATCATCATTAAAAGCTTAAGGACATAATGTAGGCCCATTAAAAATCCTGCTAAATAGGTTATACCTGAAAACATACTATGATAAAGCAACGTCAGCAATAAAATTAGAAGTAATGGGCGTATTGAATGTAGCGCATAGCTAAAAGGGATTTGTGCAAAATGATATAACAAGCCGACTACGAATGCCGAAAAAACAAGTTGTATCCACTCGTGAATTTGGGTGAAACCGATTAATAGAAAGCTTAACCCTATTATTTTAGTCCGTGGATCAAGACGATGTAGAATGGACGTGCGTGCTACATATTGAATAACTTGTTCCATTAGGTATCGCCTCTTTCATAATTTGGATGAGTGCGGGCATTGAACGTGCGCGTGGCAGCGGAGATTGTAAGCGTTGTTCTATTAAGTGAAACATCGCAATAGGTGGTGGAAAATAAACTCCTTTTCGTTTTGGAACCTCAAAGAAAAATTGCTCCGTTTCAAACAGTTGAGGGGCCTCATCTTTAGCCATCAACAAAACATCATCTGCAAAAGTTAACACATCCGTTAATTCATGAGTAATCGCAATAATCGTATGTCCTTGCTGTTGCCATTTTTTCAAAATCGACAGCACTAGTGCGCGTTGCACTGGATCAAGTCCAGCTGTTGGTTCATCTGCTAGCAAAATAGTTGGCTCCATCATAAATACAAGAGCAAGTGCTAACCGCTTTTTTTGTCCCCCACTAAGTTGATAAGGCAACATCGGTAAAATAGATGCATCTAGCTGTACAAGATTTAACACTTCCGCTATCTTTGCATCTGTTTTTTCACGAGACCATCCAAAATGACGTGGAGCGAAACGTAATTCTTTCTCAACCGTTGACTCGAAAAATTGTTGATCTGCATGTTGGAATAAAAAACCTATTTTCCCGTCTATATGAATATGGCCTTGCTGTATCGGTATAAATTGTTGAATGGCTTGCAATAGCGTTGATTTCCCTGCTCCGTTTTCTCCTACTATCGCCGTCCATTTATTGTCAGAAAATTGAAATGAAGCATCGCGTAAAATAACATGTGATGAACGCTCTAGTGTAACATTCTTTAAAGTGATGGCCATATTTGTTTAACACACTCCTCATACGTTTGAATGCAAATCGGTAAATGACACGTTCTTTGAAATTCAATGATAAAAGGCATTGCGTATGTCGGATAATGTGCTGCAAATGCAGGTAAGTCTCCATCAAATACGATACGATGATTTTGCAAGTAACAAACGCGATTTGCAAATAAATATTCTTCAACAATATGCGTCGTCATAACAATTGTATAGCGTTTTTTTAATGTTTTTAGTAGCGTGTAAAAATCACTACGTGCATGGGAATCTAACATAGCGGTCACTTCATCTAATAGTAAAATTTTCGGGCGCATCGCTAGCACAGCTACTAATGCAACACGTTGTTTTTCGCCACCAGAAAGCGTCATTGGATGGCGTTCTATAGCCCAGCGCATACCAACTTCATCTAATGCCTGATAAGCGCGGGCGGTCATTTCCTCGCGTGGCACTTGTAAATTTTCTAGTCCAAAAATAACTTCATCCATGACTGACGTCGTAATAAACTGATCATCAGGATGCTGAAAGACAATCCCGATTTCACCTGGCTTAACTGGATTCCCTTCATACAGTATTTTCCCAGATTGTGGCGTTAAAAGGCCTGCAAGTAACGATAGGACCGTTGACTTCCCGCTCCCGTTCGCTCCGAGTAGGACGAGACAATCTTGCTCGTAAACGGTGAAGCAGAGATTCTCGATACCATGCCCTGGCGTATGATAGTATGTAGTGTTTTCAACGGTTAACACGGGGACCACCTCACCATGTCTGCAGCATAGCGTGTATACTTCTCACCATTCACGCCAAACACTTCGCCCGTAAAAAAGTCTGTCCGTGCAACTAATTTTTTAACAAAGTAGGCTACATCGTCTGCTGATCCCACACGCCAAAAATCAGGGAACGGAATTTGTTGCTGTTCACTTTTCTGTTTATAGTAGGCAATTACAGGACGCGTCATATCAGTTAAAGCAGCAGGGGCAATCGCATTGACACGAATTTTTCCTGGTTCCCACTCTGCTGCTAACGTATAGGCCATCATTGTTAGAGCGCCCTTTGCTGCGCTATAGTTTAATTGTCCTCGTGAACCGAATAAACCAGCTGTTGAAGTCATAACAAGCACGTCACTCATTGGCTTTAATAACGGTTGTAAGGTGGTTGTTATAAGGAAAAAACTCGTCACATGCACATGAAAAACATGATTAAAGTCTTTTAATGTCATATTAGTCGCACGTTTATCTTTAGTATTTCCTGCACAATGAATAATTGCCGTTAATGTATCTGTATAGTGATTAATTTGTCGTAGCATCTCTTGAATTTCTAGTTCATTTGAAAAATCTGCAGCCAGACAGAGCGCTTGTGGAAATAAATCACGAAGGGGAGCAATCGATTTTTCAGATGATCCATGTAAAATTAAAGGCTCCTGCGAAAACTGTTTTGCAAGAGCGAAGCCGATGCCACGCGTAGCACCTGTAATAAAAATCATTCTGTCATTCCTCCTCAAATACTACATGCAAAACGAGTTGTTCTGCATTATAAGCATGTATTTCTTTTTTTGTTAATCGTACAGTAATCACTGATGGAATAGGCACTGGATAGACAAATTGACATCGCATTGTTGTTGGATAAACCTCATAACGCTGTTGCCATGCGCCTTCTGCAAGTGCCATTAATAACATACCATGTGCAATTGGCTGCTCAAATCCTAGTTGTTGAGCGAAGGTTGCATCATGATGTAAGGCATTATCATCACCACTTAACGCCGAAAATGCTTGAACTTTTTGACGTGTAATTAGCCATTCCATATTTAATTATCCTTTCATCAATGTCATGACAACGGTTGCTACAACCTGTTTATTACGTGAGAGCGCAACCGTTAATTGACAGACAGTTTTTCCTTTTGACGTAATGCTTAAATGCTTATCTGTAATCGTCCAGTTATAAAATGTATCTGCGTATAATGAAGTCATTTTTTCACATTGCTGCGATAAATGGATCCACCCTGTCGGAAATGCTTCTCCTAGTATGGTTGGTAATATACTTAACGGAATTTCTTTAGATAAAGGCATCCCCATTAAACGTTGATATCCTTGCACTTGTGAGAGGGAGGCATGCCATTCATTCATCGCTTCACCAACATCGAGAGCCCCATCCCACCGCCAATTCCAAGAGTAGCAAGCCCACGTTGTCCTTTTTTTAATTCATGAACGAGACGCGTAATTAAAATAGCGCCCGATGCCCCGTATGGGTGACCAAGTGCCAATGCCCCTCCCCCAATATTGACAAGATGTTGTGGAATCTTTAATTGTTGGAGACAAGCAAGTACTTGTGAAGCAAACGCTTCATTAAACTCGACAATATCAATATCTGTCACTTGTAACTGCTGACGGGCGAGTAGTTTTTGTGTTGCTGGTACTGGACCCATTCCTAAAATATCCGGCATGACACCAGCTGCCGTAGCATCTACAATGGTCGCATAGGCAGTCAATTTATAATGTAGGCATGCCTCGCGTGACATTAACATAACAATTGCCGCTCCATCATTTATAGGACAAGCATTCCCAGCAGTTACGGTGCCTTCTGGAAGAAAAACAGGATGTAAATGTGCTAATTTTTCAACTGAGGTATCCGCACGTGGACATTCATCAGTCATAACGCCTTGGAGTGGTAAAATCTCTTTGTTAAAGCGACCCGTTCGTTGACTCGTCACTGCTTTTTGGTGACTTGAAAAGGCGTAATAGTCCTGTGCTTCTCGCGTAATTTGATAACGTGCTGCAACTTCTTCGGCAGCTATGCCCATATCAGGGTCTCCGTAAGCAGCAGGGGTAAAAGGAGCCCGCGTATAAAGCGTAGGCACTGCCCCAGGTCTTGTCGGTTGAGCCATTTTCCAAGGAGCGCGACTAACACTTTCTACACCACCTGCTAAAATTATTTGTGCTTGTCCACTTTTTATTGCTTCAAAGCCACGCATAATGGCTTCTAGTCCAGAACCACATTGCCTGTCAATTGTGACACCGGGAACGGTTACAGGAAACCCTGCTTGTAATAGGCTCACACGTGCTACGTTACCACCAGGTCCTACTACATTCCCTATCATTACATCGTCAACTAATGAAGCATCGCCTACCGTATCTTTGATTGCCTGCTTTAATAACGGAGCAACTAAATCACTTGGCTCAAGGGTATGAAATTGCCCCCCGGCCCGCCCAATTGGTGTACGTTTTGCCCAAACAATCACAACTTCTGACATAGAAATGCCTCCTTCATTTTTTGACGTGCGATTTTTCCACTCGTCGTATAATAAAATCGAGGGACGGTCACGATTTCTCGAGGGAATTTATAGACTGCTAAATAGCGCGTACAATAATGTTTTAACGCATCATATGTCAGTGGCTGGTGGCTCCACTGAATCAAGGCCACCACTTTCTCTCCCCAATAGCGATCTTCCAGCCCACAAACCATCACTTCCTCAATCGCCAGATGGTTAGATAATAACTGCTCAATCTCTTCTGGAAAAATATTTAAACCACCAGAAATAATACGATTTTTTGCCCTACCTTTAATGGTAAGATAGCCTGTTTCATCCACCGTTACAATATCTCCTACCTTTAGCCAGCCATTATGAAAAATTTCAGCAGTAGCCTTTGGATTGTCTACATAACCACTAAAAATCATAGGGCTTTTAATATAGAGAAGCCCTTCCTCAACTTCACGAAAGGCTGCATCACGAATTGTATAATCAACCGTAGGAAAGAAGCGGCCAACCGTATCAGGCTTTGTTCCGTCAGAATAGCTAATATAACTTGCTTCAGAGGAACCAAAAAATTCATATTGCGCAGTATGTGGAAAAATCTTCGCCAGTCGTTTTTTGGAATCATCTTGCCATTTTGCACCAGAACTAACAATGGCATCAATCGTAGCTTGAAGACCGGTCTGTACCATTGCTTCAAGCATTGTGGGTACGACAAATAGCGCGGTATTCGGATATTTTTGACACGTCGTAAGAACCTGTTTGGCATTAAATTTAGTTTGTAAATGAATGGTCTTTCCTTCAACAAATGCTTGCATCGCCGCAAATAGTGTCATCGAGTGTACAAGAGGCCCAGGGGCACAGTAATGCTTCGTATTTTCAAGAGAAAAAGCTTTCGCTGTTACACGAAAGCTTTCCATCCAAGAGAGATGCGACCGTTTATAGGCTTTCGGCATGCCTGTTGTACCCGAAGTAAACCCAACAAAAAGGGATGATGCTTCCCGTAATTCATATGTATCATTTGGTTGTTCATTTAATGGCGCGGTAATAATACAGTCTAACAAATGATTTTTGAGAATTTCTTGTTTCTCATGCGCACTCCATTTCGGATCGAGTAGATAAGGTACTACCCCTGCAGCAACTGCACCTAAAAATGTTTTAAGAAAGTCATAACCATTGGGCATATCAAGTGCAACCTTTTTCTGCTGTGAACATTGAAATGTATGTGCTATTTGTGCGATATCTCGCTGTAATGTCCGATAATCAATTTTTTTATCCCCCATTACGATAGCGATGTTTTCTTTAGGTTGTCCCAAAATAGGTGTTATACAATGCATATCATCCCTCCTTTTTAATGATTAATGCGTTCGTACGACGTGTCGTAAAGCAACGGTATTAATTGGACTAACAGCTTTTAGTTGGACAGCGACAACCGCAGCAAGTACAGCTTTTATACAGTCACCTGGTAAAAATGCTAAGCCACCCATTAATGCCCCAACAATTGAGGTATGTGTAATCATTGCCATAATAGGTGCGCCAACAATATTAATGAAAAGCACTCCGAATACAAGCGTAACTCCAATAACTTTCCAAAGATTTAATGTCGACCACGCTTTTTCAGTGAAATATCCGATGAAAAAGACTGCGAATGGCCAACTCAAAATATAACCGATTGATGGCCCCATTAACGCGCCCATTCCGCCACGTCCGCCCGATAGTAATGGTAGGCCAAATTGAAAAATTTAGCTATTTTCATATGCGATATATTGCATAAACCAATAAAAAATACCCGTCATTTTAACGGTAATATGCTAATAGAAAACGCTTACAAGCTAACTGAGGTAAATTGTCAGAAAATTATAGAAAATTCAATATTGACGGACAATTAAATTCTTTCTATACTAAAAACACTTAAAACAAGCGCTACTTACTTCTTAAAAGAAACGTAGTCGAAGGGAAATGATTTTATGAAAGATTTTTTTAGTAAACTTCTTACAGGCATGAGCCTTGGGATTGTTGTTTGTTTAATCCCTAACGCTCTTGTCGGAGAAATTTAAAAACTGATTATCGCACATTATCCAAACGTTCCTATCCTTCCAACGATTTTAAATATATCAGTGCTCGCAATGAGCTGCTTACCACTTGTTATCGGCGTGATGGTCGGTATCCAATTTAAATTAACACCGATTCAAATGTGTTCAATCGGCCTTGCTACAATGGTTGGCTCTGGTGTTGTAAGCTTTACAGATGACGGTATGAAAATGGCAGGTATCGGCGTTGTAATCAATATCGGGATTACCGCTGCACTTGCTACGGTATTCGTTCAATTCCTAGGTACAAAACTAAAAGAATGGACGCTACTGGCGATGCCTGCACTATCAATGTTTATTCCAGGGTTTATCGGTATGATCATCTTGCCATATGTTAAAAATGGTGCTGACTATGTCGGTATCGGTATTGAATATGTAACAGAGCTACAACCAATCTTAATGGGTGCTTTGCTTGCGATGATTTTCTCTATTTTAATCTTATCGCCGATTTCAACAATTGGTGTCGCAACGGTTATTATGCTGTCAGGTATCGGCGCTGGTGCTGCAAATCTTGGTGTCTGTGCATCAGGCGTTGGGATGGCGATTGCATCGTACCGCGCAAATAACTTCGGTACAGCGCTTGCTCATATCGCTTCGGCAAAAATTCAAATGCGTAACTTCTTTATGAAACCAAAAATTGCCTTTCCAGCCATTCTAACAGCAGGTATTTTAGGTGCACTTGCTGGCGTCTTCCGCATCGTCGGTGACCCATACTCAGCAGGCTTTGGCCTTGCGGGCTTCGTTGGTCCCTTAAAGTATTTATCACTTGAAGGCTGGACAAGCTATAATGTCATTGTGACAGTTATGCTATTCATCGTTTTACCAGTCGTATTAAATTTAACATTCCTAAAAATCTTTGATAAAAAGCTAAATTGGATTAAATCAGAAGATTATAAAGTTGATTTTGAATAATAAAAAGCTAGCGCACAGGGCGCTAGCTTTTTTGGTGGTTTATTTTGCGGTTGCTGTTACGTGAACGCGATTGCCATCTAAACGTGCATAATAGTTCCCTTTTTTCACATTAAACGTAAAGATACGCGTTTTTTCGCCTTTTTTCAATGTCATTTTTTTAACAAGTTCATCATGGGCATTGTATAACTTAAACGTTTGGTCTTCACTACTTGTGTATTCATCAGAAAGTGTAAATTGCATTTTCATCTCTTTATCCGCAATAAATGTAAATTTATTACGTACACCATCACTACTAGAAAATGGTTTATTCAATTCGAGTGTTGGAGATAAGAAATAACGAAGTGCCACGTGCTGACCGATTGATGGCCTTGCTGATTTTAACGAAACCCGATAGGTTCCATTTGGTGCAAAAAGCGCAAAACGATAAGCAGATAGCTTTTTCGCTGTATATGTTTGTCCGGTTTGTTCATTTTTCAATTCAAGGGCATTGATAACTTCAAGTGTATCGAAAACTTTTCGATAATCAGAAGGTAATGCTAAAAATTGAATATATTGATTCGTTGTTAACTGCATCGGTACACTCGGTTGATTTGTTTGATAAATTGGCACTTTTGCTACATTTACTCGATCAAATTCTCTTAGAGCGGGTGTAAGTGTACGCATGGTCTCTACATTGTACGTACGGCGCTGTATTTTGAAATGATAACGGTCATTCGGTTGGCCTTTCACCGCTATATAATGCGTTCCTTTTTCTAAATAGCGTAATTCTTTTCCGCCTAACTGCTGAGAAATATTGAGCTTATTAGGTGTGGATGCAGCAAATATTGTATAAGAGTTTATATCGTTATTACCAGCAAACGTATAATTGCCTGCTGGTTCTGTTAAATTGACTTTAAAATAAGCATATCCTTTATCATCAAATGTCCCATCTTGAACTTCTAGTAATTTGATGTCTTGATAAACAGCTTCTGAATCCACTTCATTGAAAGTGATATTTTCCCCTATTAGCGTAAAGCCTTCTGTCATGGCTTCTTGTAAGTTCGTTAAATTTGCAGTAGCTTCATAGCTGTTCATAATATTTTTAATAAAACGGAATGTTGATAAACTATTATTTATTTCTTTAGTTGCAGAATCTGTATATAAATTCACTTTAGGGTAATCTGGGTCTTGGGATGCTTTTAAAATGGTATTCGCCGCCTGTAGCTGTTTGGTTGCAGCGTCTATATAGTCTTGTAATTGTGCTTTAATCGCTAATTCGTCTTTTTGAGAAACAATTCGTTTATAATCATAATTTAGAAAGGATGTCCCTGTTTTATGATAAGCAATATTTAATAATGCTCCAAGTAATTTGCCCTCTTTATACAAGTTCCCTTCATATTCCCCATCTAATAATGCACCATCTTCATAATATAAATCGAATTGTTTATACGTGTCTTTGATACGTTGTTGTAGTAGTATATGTGTTTCTTCCGCCGCTCCGTCTAGTTGCTTTGTGATTGAATCTATTTCCTCTAGTTGTTTTTTAATTGTATATGGAATATTTAATGGCGTTTCATATTTAGCAGACCCTACATCATCATATTCGGTATGGCCATAATCATCATAAATACGTCCTTTTTTATTGTCTAAATAACTAAGTACTTCTGCAACCTTTTCCTTTAGCAATGTAGCAACGACTTCATTAGATTGCTGGCCGATTTGCATTTTTAAAGCCGTTGCTTCTTGTATTTTATCTTCGTATTTTTTGGTTACTAAATAATAGTGATGAATACCATCTTTATAGTAACGGTCACCTTTTTCACCTGTAAATAATTTGTGCTTATAATATAACTTGTCATCTATCGTTACATATTTACTAGATGGTTTCCCTGCTACATATACCTTGCCGTTATAATAGAAGGGTAAATAACCATATTCCCCGTCTCCAGCTACCCCATTTTTAAATAAATAGGTTTCACCCTTATACATAGCTTTTTTATATCCAGTAGCTAATTTCCCGTTAATAAATAGTCTTAAATAGCTGCTCGTCGGTTCGTCGTAGGGTTGATATTGATAACTACTTAACACATAATTCCCTTTATAAGGTTTTCCATTATCATAAAGTTTAGGTTCTTCCTTATCAGAAGGTCCATCATTTTTCAACTCGATATAATGCGATAAAATTCCATCTTTGAAAATAAGGTCTAGCCCTGTTTGTGACTCTTGTTTGTAAGTGCCTTTAATTAAAACCCCATCTTTAAATGCATATTTATAATCTTTTGTGATATAAAGTCCTTTTTCAATTATCCCATTTCGATATAGTTTCATATTTGGGGCTTTCCCATATTTGATACGCCCTGTCGTTAGCTTTCCGTCTTTATATAATTTTTCTTTATATACTTGATAGCCTTTTACAATTTTTTCGTTAGTTCTATAAACAAGTGAATTATTTTTTAGTTTGAATTTTGAAGTTAGATTAGCTCCGGTTTCTGTTGATGTATTCAATTCCAGATTATTAGAAATAGCCAAATTATAATGCCCTTTTTTCACAGTATACGTAAATGAACGAGATGATTCATTTAATGGAATATGCACACGTTTAACAAGACGGTGTTGCTCATCATATAAAGAAAATCGTTGATTATTCCCCTTTTTTCCTTTTGGATCTATTAATGTAAAGTTAATTTTTGTATCTTTTTCTGTAGTAAGGGTGAATAAAGAACCTTGTTTTAAAGGAGACGATACCGTAGTATTTAACGGGAAATGATTAAGTAGTTTATAGTTAAGTCTCATTTTTCCAACATACGGATTTTTTATGAAAGCATCTGTTAACACAAGACGAACTTCATATTGACCATTTGGTACATACGAAGTAAATAAAGTAGATGCAATTTTTTTTACTTTATATGTTTCACCCGTTTCGGTGTTTTTAAGAGAAATTGCCTCTACCGCATCTGAATGCTCATATGTGTGGCCTAAAAAATAAATATATTTGTCATCTGTCAAGTTGATCATGTTAGTTACTTTACGCTCTGTGTAATAAGGAAAGTCTAACTCTTCACTTTTCCAAGTACTAGCTGGCCATTCTTTATCCATATCAAATATACGCTCCGCAAATTTAAAATGGTACGTTGCATTAGGAAGTCCTTTTACTTTTACATAATAGGTACCTTTCTTTAGCATGCGTAGCTTAGAAGCGGCTTGGAATTCTGCGTTTTCGAGTTGTGCTTGATCGGTCGTAATGGCGGTTTCATATGTACGTGTCTTATCGCCCACAAGTCGGTAGTAACCTTCTTGTTCAATTGTAAGGGTAAAATAAGCTTCCCCTTTTTCGTTAAACTGGCCATCTTTTACTTCTGCTAACTTCATAGGGATGGAAGTTTCGCTCGGGTTCGTAATGGCGGTTTCTGCAGAAGCAGGAAGTGCACTGACAGCTGAGGTAATCAGTGCGGCACTTAATGATAATGTAATGATTTTCTTCATAATAGTACTCCTTTTTTAAATAGTTACTGGTAGAAACATATGCTTTTTTACTTATCAATACAACTATTATGCCTTTTTACACCTTCTTTTTATATGAGCAAAAAGATTTAAAATAGTGTTTTTATATTCATTTTGCCAATGATGCTATAAAAAAGTTATCACTTACCACATTAACTTTTTTGATACAATTTAAAATGAGGTGACCTAATGAAAGATTTTCAAACAATTATTACGCAATTAAATGAACAAATTTATACACCGAATGATTTAATTGTAATCGCCCTTCAAGAGGAGCCGCAAAATGCTGCATATGGCGCGGGTACATTTCAAATCGCTTCAAAGACTATTCGTTTTAGAGTGGCAAAGCAGACACCGAAAAAACGGGGGCAATTTGTCGCGTTTTGGGAAAAAGATTGCCACAATGAAAATCAAGCCTTCGCCTATGGAGAAGCACCTGATTTACTTGTTATAACAACGTTTAAAAATGAGCACCATTATGGCCAATTCATCTTTCCAAAAGCAGTGCTTCTTAAACAAAACATACTACGAACGGATTCACATCCAGGGAAAATGGCGATGCGCGTTTATCCTAGCTGGGATCAGCCAACGAGTAAGCAGGCAATCAACACACAAAATTGGCAGCTTCCTTATTTTGTTGATATGCACGACATAACACACGAAAAAATTCATTCATTATATAAACTATAAAAAACGCAAGCATCCATTGAGTGATGCTTGCGTTTTCTATATGTATAAAATTAAACGTCCATTAATAATTTTTCAAATTGCTCTGTTGGCAATGCTGGATGGAAGTAATAACCTTGAATCATATCACCTTTTGCTTTTTCAATAATGTTTAGCTCCTCGATGGTTTCCACACCCTCTACAACAACAGACATATTCATAATATGAGCTAGATTAATAATAGCTGTTACCATCGATTCATCATTTGTTCCTTTCTTAATGCCGCGTACAAATGATTTATCAATCTTTAATGTATCAATCGGGAATTTTTTTAAATAACTTAGCGCAGAGTAACCTGTACCGAAATCATCTATCGCAATCGAAACGCCAAGGTTTTTTAAATCCTGTATCGTTTCGGCGACAACGTCAGAGCCGTTCATAAATGATAATTCCGTAATTTCAATTTCTAAATGTTTCGCCGAAAGCCCCGTATCACGCAGTACTTGCTTCACGATATAAACAAAGTTCTTTTCTTGTAAATGGAGCGGAGAAATATTGACGGCTACACGTAATTCGCTATTAGGATACGCATCAATCCAGCGTTTCATTTGCGAACAAGCTGTGACAAGCACCCATTCACCAAGCATCGGCATTAACCCGACTTCTTCAGCAAATGGAATAAATTGAATCGGTGGGATAAAACCATATTCCTCATCATACCATCGCATTAATGCCTCCATTCCGACAAGACGATGTGTTTTCGCTTCGAATTTTGGCTGATAAAATAACATCATCTTATCAGTAAATAAGGCATCACGTAGACGTTTCTCTAAGTCTAGCTGCTCCTCAATCATTAAATTCATATCGTAGTGGAACACTAAGCAACGATTGCCTTTTTCTTTTTTCGTCTCAAGCATGGCTAAATCGGCATATTTAATTAAAATATCGAGTGTATCTGCGTGCTCTTCGTAAAAAGAAACACCAATATTAATCGTTGAATAAAATTGAAAATGTTCAATTATAAAAGCTTGTTCAAATAACTCTAAAATAGCATCAATCATGACTTCATAATGCTGTTTAGTTGTTAAAATAACAAATTGCTTGCCGTCATAACGGAATAAGTCGCCATTTTTTGCGATAATTTTTTGAAAGCGCTTCGTTAGTTCTAATAAAAATAAGTCGCCAATAAAATGCCCGTACCCATCATTTACCTGTTTGAGACGTGTAATATTTAATAAAATGAAAACAGACGCTTTTTCTTGCACTGTACCATGACGAATACATTCTTTAAAGTGAATTTTTAATGAGCGTGCATTACGTAAGCCGGTTAATTCATCATGATAAGCAAATTGTTTTAAACGTGCTGTATTTTTTTGTTCGGTAATATCTGTAGCAATGGCAATGTATTGATATGGTGTATTTGTATTATCCATAAACGGAACAATAACTGTTTTTACCCAGTAAAGGTGACCATCCTTCGCGCGATTACATATTTCACCATGCCAAATATCCCCGCTATGAATGGTCGTCCATAGATTTTTAAAAAAGGCGGGTGAATGATAGCCGGAATTTAATAGACGATGGTCTTGATTAATCAATTCTTTTTCTGAATATTTAGAAACTAAAGAAAAGTTTTGGTTTACAGATAGAATTTTCCCTACGTTGTCTGTAATCGCGACAACAGATGATTCGTTAAAGGCGGTTAATAAATTGTTGAGCGTTAATTGATCGGATTTTACAAAATTTAAAATGGATGATGGTGTATTAGAAAAGTCGTTCATTTAGTGTCCCTCCAACTCAAAAAAACGAAGTATCATAAAACTATTTTACCACAAAAGCCATAGGGATTTATTCATAATTGAAAGGCTACAAAAAATGATGAATAAAAATAGTTCATCCATCATTTTTGGTCGTTTCAATTGTAGGTTTATTTCTCTATGTTATTCGGATTATGCTCGATATTCAACGGATTATTCTCAAATACTTGCTTAATCATTTCATCTTCTACATGCGTATAAATTTGTGTAGTAGAAATATTAGAATGCCCTAATATTTGTTGTAAGCTCCGAATGTCTGCACCATTCTGATACATAATTGTCGCGGATGTATGACGCAATTTATGGGGCGTTAAATTCGCCTTATGTAGCGCCGATGAGTCATTAATTTGTTTGACGATTTTTGCAAGGCGTTGTCTCGTAAGCCTATTACCCTTTTGTGATAAAAATAATGCGTCATCTGTTGTTTTTTCTGCGATTTTTTTTCGCTCATGCTCGATATAAAGAGCTAAAGCTTCCACACAGCTGTCATTCATATAGACACGACGCTCTTTACCACCTTTGCCGACAATCGTCACATAGCGGTCTTCTACATCTCCTAGAGAAAGACGACATAACTCTGTTGCGCGTAGTCCTAAGTTTAATAAAAATGTCATCATACAATGATCGCGGTAATAATGTGTTTTCGATGGAATATGTGATAAAAATTGTTTCGCTTCAGGTACCTTTAAGTAGACGGGTTGCTTGCGATTAATTTTCGGTGTTTCCAAATCTTCTGCAGGGTTTTCATCGATTAAGTGTTTTTTTGTTTTTAAGTATTTAAAAAATGATTTTAAGGTCGCTACTTTTCTCGCACGTGTGGCAGCACTATTTTGTCGCACTTCCTCACAGTAAGCTAAAAATAAATACATATCCTCTAAACTAATACCGCGCACAAAATCAATATCGAGCTCTGCAATTGAAATCGCTTCAAGATCTGTTGTTGGTAAATCCTCTTGCACAGCATAAAGGAATCGGAAAAATAATGTTAAATCATATTCGTATTCATCACGTGTACGTTTTGATTTCCCTTTAATCGCTGTTAAATAAATTAAAAAATCACGTAGCCACTTCGGTTGTTTCTTCATTTTGTCACCTCATTAACACTTATTTTACCACAAAAAAGGTTCCCAAATATACATTTGGGAACCTTTTTTAGAAAAACCACACTTTTTCGCCCATTTACTCACTAAATAGCCTAAAATCCATCATTCCTCAACTTATCAATACATAGGATTTCAAGTATTCACACAGACATTTTTTCGCCACATCCACATATCATATTTCCAATCATTCATTTGCAAATACCTACTATCGGATAACCAAAATGACTCGTAGCAATAATTAAATGATGCACCATTTTGGTTTGATGCTGATGTGAAAACTACTTCACCACACCATTGTGATTTTTATATTTCGTACTTCGCTTGATTTTTTCTAAAAATTAGCTATATCACCAGTGTTATTTAACGAACAACTACCTATATATTTAAACTATACGCAACTTCGTTTGAAAATTCAGATTATTTAGTTTTAAAATCACTTCATTATTTCCCCATCATTTTCCACCCTATTAGTTTCTTGCAAAAATATCCCATTTTCTATTCTATCTCTATTCAAGCCTTGTAGTCTGATTCTGTTGCGCAGTTGCAACAGATATCACTTTCGTAAAAACATTTCCTATTTTTTATCGATTTTGTATGCAAAAATAAGGCCTCTTTTTCCAATTGAGTGTTATTTATAAAAAATGATACAGTTAAATTGTTAAAACAATGGCATATACGCAACAGTGAAAGGAGGTTCTTCAATGATTCAAGCACTCCCTACATTCCCTATTCATAAAACGACCATAAAAGAATTACTAACACGGAGTAGACATCCGTATTTCGTTTATGGTGCGCTTACAAATCGCAGTAATAAAATAGAAGGCTATTTTACGCACCGCCATTTACTACAATACATTGAGCAGCAATATGATGACCTCGTATAAATGTCAACTAATCTATGTACATAAACGCTTACTTAAAGGTGCACAAAATCACGCATCATCAGATGCTAAATGGTCTTTTAAACGATATGAATCTCCAAC